>JBEIRQ010000409.1:0-1559 GCA_040375885.1 Methylococcus sp. | reverse complement strand
GGCCTATCGGGAGCGTATCAGAAAAAGGGATGCCAACTTTTATGCCCGTGCTGATAACCTCCGCCAATACCTCGAAGTGCTTGAAAAGCGGCTTGGTGACTACTCTAACCGACTGAGTGCCAGTACGGCGGAGAGGGTTCCCGAGGGCGAGGAGCGCCATTCTGATCTCGGTCGGACCCACTGGCTTAAGCTTGACGATCGATTCTTTGAGGCGCGGGGTTACACTTGGGCCGCCATGTTGGTGTTGAAGGCGATCGAATGGGACTTCCGTGACATTCTGGGTAATAAGACGGCGCTGGTTTCCCTCCAGCAGATCGTCCGCGAACTGGAGCACAGTCAAGAGCCTCATTTGAGCCCGGTCATCCTCAACGGGAGCGGCTTTGGGCTTTTCGCCAACTACTCCCTGACGTTGGCCAACTATATCGCCCGCGCAAATGCGGCAACAATTGATCTTCGAAGTCTTCTCGAGCGCGGTTAAAACGCACCGAAGGATTAAAAAGGGTGCTTTAAAGCGCCCTTTTTTTGGGTCCGATTCATTTAAATGAGGTGCATCTTCTGAAGGAGCTTCACAAAGCGGTCGTAGCGCGCGCCATCAATGGATCCTTCCGTGATGGCTTCTCTTACGGCACAGCCTTTGTCCTTGATGTGGCGGCAATCGTTAAACTGGCAGTGATTCAGGAATGGGCGAAATTCCCGGTAGCCTTCAGCGAGATCCTGAGCGGTCATTTCTGCAAGACCAAACACCGCAACACCTGGGCTATCGATCAGGCTGCCACCTTCAGGCAAATGATAGAGCATCGCGGATGTGGTGGTGTGACGTCCTAGCCCCGCTTTTTCTGAGAGCTCCCGCGTTTTTAGGTTTTTTCCTGGGAGCAGCGTATTGGTGAGGGAGGACTTACCTACGCCGGATTGCCCCGAGAGGATACTGAGTTGTCCCTTTAAGCTGGATTTAAGTTCACCAAGACCCTCACCCGTTTTAGCGCTCACCAGATGGCAAGGATAGCCGATACCCCGGTAGGTCTCTAGGGTGTCCTCAATATTGGCCCGTTCAAGCAGGCGGTCCACCTTGTTAATAACAATGATCACCGCCAGCGACCGATGTTCTGCTGCCGCTGCGTACTGATCGACCAGCAGCCAGTCAGGTTCAGGTTCAGGGGCGACCACCACCACCACCTGATCAAGATTGGCCGCCACTGGGCGGATTCGGCCGCCATGCGCGGGTCGGGTGAGGAGACTATGGCGGGGCAACAGTTGTTCAACCCGCCCCTGATCCTCTTGCTTTGACCAAAGAACCCGATCGCCCACAGCCACGGGGCCCAATTGCCTTCGACTGTGGCAGAGAATGATGGTCCCATCGACGCCTTCTACCGCCAGGCCCTGTCCAAGGTGACTCACGATCAGACCTTGCAATAGATCCTCTGAGGGGCGATCTGGCCTGTCGATGGCCATTCGCCCTCGGTCCTCGGTCATGGTGCCATCATGCTGGGGTCGTCCGCTGGTTGAGGTGTTGGATGCGAATCGCGGCCGGTGGATGACTGTAGTGGAAGGCCGCGTAGAGT
>JBEIRQ010000021.1:0-12048 GCA_040375885.1 Methylococcus sp. | reverse complement strand
GTCGTTCTCCTCTAACGATCGGAGACGACAAGGCCTCGCCCGGCCTATGTTAGAATCGGCGACCCGCGAGACCGATCAGGGGTTTTTCCGGAGGGTTTTTGAAGCGGGATTGAACTCCTTCAATGTCCGCGAAACCCATGGCCAAGATCGGCCCTCTCCGTATAAAGATTAAAAAAACCGTTCCGATGAAGAAAGCGACCCTCGCCGCCATCCAGATGGCCTCAAGCCCCAATGTCAGCAGCAACCTCCTCGAGGCCGGGCGGCTCATTGAAACTGCGGTTGAGTCCGGCGCTAAATTGGTGGTTCTCCCAGAAAATTTTGCCCTGATGGGGGTCCACGAAACCGACAAGCTCGAAGTCGGTGAAACCGATGAAGAGGGTCCGATTCAGGAGTTCCTGTCAAAAACTGCACAACGCCACAAGGTCTGGCTGGTCGGGGGCACCATGCCGATCAAAGCATCCCCTTCGAAAGTCAGAGCCGCCTCGTTGATCTTTGACAGTAAGGGACAGCGCGTGGGGCGCTACGACAAAATCCATCTCTTTGATGCCAACGTCCCTGGAACCGATGAGCGGTACCAAGAATCAGCCACCATTGAGGCTGGGGAGGAAGCGTTGGTCGTCGATACTCCTTTTGGCCGTCTCGGATTATCGGTCTGCTACGACATTCGCTTCCCGGAACTTTACCGCCAGATGGCTGCGGTTGGGATGGACATCCTGGCCATTCCTTCAGCTTTTACCCAGCGGACCGGCGCCGCTCACTGGGAAGTTTTGGTGAGAGCCCGTTCGATCGAAAACCTTTGTTATACGATTGCGGCTAACCAAGGCGGATTTCACAAGAATGGTCGAGAAACCTTCGGCCACAGCATGATTGTCGATCCTTGGGGTGCCGTCCTAGCCAGCCTTCCCCATGGCTCCGGCGTCGTTACCGCGATCTTTGACCGGGACCGATTGAATAAAGTCCGCACCTCCTTTCCGGCCCTTGAACATACCCAGTTGACTTGCCATAGAGCCCCATCATGACGCTTGACGCCCAGACCATCGCCCATGAGGTCTTACTGACGCCCACCGGGTTGACCCCTTCAGACCTTGACGGGGTGATGCAGCACCTTTTGAGGCCCGGCATCGACACGGCCGACATCTACCTTCAAGCGACCCGCTTTGAATCCTGGGGACTTGAGGATGGCATCGTCAAAGAGGGATCCCACAGCATCGACCATGGAGCCGGTATTCGGGCCGTCTCCGGTGAAAAGACAGGATTTGCCTACAGTGACGATATGACCCTTCCCGCGCTCCTAGAAGCGGCGGGAAGTGCTCGCGCCATTGCCCACCAGGGCCACGAAGGCCGACAAGAAATCAAGACGGAGACGCCGCGGGTCGACCTTTATCTCCCGATCGACCCCTTAGACTCTCTTTCCGAGGAGGATAAGATCGCCCTCCTGAAACGCCTCGACAGCGAAAGCCGGGCCCTTGATCCAAGGGTTGAACAGGTCTTTGTCAGTCTTTCTGGGAGCCATGAAGTCGTTCTGGTCATGAGCCAAGATGGCGCGCTCCACCATGACGTTCGGCCCTTAGTTCGACTGAATGTGAGTGTGATCGTGGAGCACGAAGGTCGCCGGGAACAAGGGAGCTACGGCGGCGGCGGCCGGACCGATTACCGGTACTTCCTCGATGGCGATCGCGCCTCGGAGTACGCCCGCGAAGCGGTGCGTCAGGCCCTGGTCAATCTGGACGCTGAAGAAGCTCCCGCCGGCAGTATGACGGTGGTTCTAGGCTCCGGCTGGCCCGGCATCCTCTTGCACGAAGCCATTGGTCATGGCCTTGAGGGTGATTTCAACCGAAAAGGCACCTCTGCCTTTTCAGGACGCGTGGGCGAAAAGGTCGCTTCACCCCTTTGCACCGTGGTCGATGATGGGACCCTCCCTGGCCGGCGCGGTTCATTGACGATTGATGACGAAGGCACGCCCACCGCATCAACCACCTTGATCGAGAACGGTGTCCTCAAAGGTTACATGCAGGATAAGCTCAATGCGCGACTGATGGGCGTTAGCCCCACCGGAAACGGCCGCCGCGAATCCTATCAGCACCTCCCCATGCCGAGGATGACCAATACCTACATGCTCGCAGGTCCCCATGATCCCGAGGAGATCATCCGCTCCGTCAAAAAAGGCCTCTACGCCCGCAATTTTGGTGGCGGCCAGGTGGATATCACCTCGGGTAAATTTGTCTTTTCAGCGAGCGAAGCCTATCTCATCGAGAACGGTCAGTTGACCCGCCCCATTAAAGGCGCCACCCTGATCGGCAACGGTCCCGATGTCCTGACCCGCGTCAGCATGGTCGGTAATGATCTTGCCCTTGATACCGGAGTAGGCACCTGTGGCAAAGATGGCCAAAGTGTCCCCGTGGGTGTCGGGCAACCGACCCTGAAAGTGGACAGTCTCACCGTGGGTGGAACCCGCGTTCAGGACTAGTTCGTTCATTCCTTTCAATACCGGATTTTCTGTGTCCACATTGCCGCCTTCAAACCCCAGCGAACTCTCTCTCGATGCCCTCAAGAATCTCGTCGGTGACTGCCTTCAAGAGGCGCGCCGGCAGGGCGCTACCGGCAGTGAGGTCGGTCTCAGCATCGAATCAGGACTCTCCGTCAGCGCCCGTCTCGGGGAGGTTGAAACGGTAGAGCACCATCGCAGTCGGGGTCTCGGACTCACCGCCTACCTCGGGCAACGAAAAGGATCCGCCAGCACCAGCGATCTTAGCCCGAAAGCCATGAAGGAGACCGTCGAGGCGGCTCTTCGCATCGCCCGTTATGCGGCCGAAGATCCCTGTGCCGGGCTCCCGGACCCAGAACTCCTGGCTCAAGATTGCGAAGATCTTGACCTTTACTACCCTTGGCCGATTACGCCTGAAGAGGCCATTACCCTCGCCATTCGCTGTGAGGATGCCGCCCGCGGGGTTCACCCAGATATCCGAAATTCAGAAGGCGCCGCCCTCAATACCTTTGAAGGCATAAGGGTCATGGGCAATAGCCTTGGCTTCCTCCATGGCTATGCCTCCACCCGGCATAGCCTCAGTGTCTCGGTGATTGGTGAGCGGGATGGTCAAATGCAGCGGGACGACTGGTGGACCGTGGCCCGCGATGCCCGGGACCTTGAAGACGGTGAAGCCGTCGGCCAAGAAGCCGCTCACCGCGCACTTCGGCGATTGGGTGCGAGGAGCTTGAGCACTCGCCAGTGCCCAGTCATTTTTTCAGCAGACATCGCCTCGAGCCTACTTGGGCATTTCATTGGCGCGATCCGCGGTGGAAATCTTTATCGTAAATCCTCTTTTCTTCTCGACCATCTCGGTAAAAAGATCTTTCCTGATTTCGTTGATATCGAAGAACAACCTCATCTTCTGAAGGCGCTGGGGAGTGTGCCCTATGATGCCGAAGGGGTTCGAACGACCCCTCATCATCTCATCCGGGGCGGCATCCTCGAATCTTATGTGCTGAGCACCTATTCGGCCCGTAAACTCGGGATGCGCTCTACGGGTAACGCAGGAGGGGTTCATAATCTCATTATCAAACCAGGCTCCGATAATCTCGAGGGGCTCCTGAAGACCATGGGCAGGGGTCTTTTGATCACCGAACTCATGGGGCAAGGGGTCAACCTCTTGACCGGGGATTACTCCCGGGGGGCACAGGGCTTCTGGGTCGAGCAAGGGACCATCCAGCATCCCGTGGAAGAAATTACGATTGCCGGCAACCTCAAGGACATGTTCAAAAGCCTTGTAGCCATCGGGAATGATGTTGACCTTCGCGGCAATACCCGAACCGGATCGATTCTGCTTGAACAACTGACCATCGCCGGCAACTGACCACGGCGACTGAGGACCCCTGATGAAGACGGCCTTGATTTTCCTATTGCTCTCCGTGCTGTCGCCGATCAGCCTCGCCGAAGCGCCGGTTACGATCCGTATCGGCGCCTTGGCCCTTGGAACCCTCCAGTGGGAACTGGCGGTTATCAAAGAGGAAGGCCTTGACCAAGAGCAAGGTCTTAAGATCGAATCACAAACATTGGCAAGTCCCGATGCCGGGCGCATTAGCCTCATGGGTCATAGCGTCGATCTCATCGTGACCGATTGGATTTGGGTCGCTCAACAGCGGCGACAAGGTCAAGATTTCACCTTTTCACCGTTCTCATTGGCCCATGGGGCCCTGATGGTTCCTGCCGATTCCACGATCAGGACGCTGAAAGATCTCCGCGGCAAGCGCTTGGGGGTCGCCGGTGGCGGACTGGATAAAAATTGGCGCCTGCTGGAGGCCGCCTCTTTGAAAACCGCTGGGCTGAACCTTGAAAAGGAGGCCACCATCAGCTTTGGTGCACCCCCACTCCTCAGTCGTTCCCTCGAGGAAGGGCAACTGGATGCGCTGTTGACCTACTGGAATCATGCGGCCAAATTGGAGGCCTTGGGCTACCGCCAATTGCTGGATGGGCGCTCCCTCCAGCATCTGATCGGGATGACTGATGATGTCCCGACCCTAGGTTATGTCTTCAGTCAAGCTTGGGCAAAAGAGCACGGCTCAGCCCTTAAGGGCTTTCTCAAAGCGGCCAGTAAAGCTCGAGGCCGCCTGTGTGAATCTGACGCGGTGTGGGCTAAAGTCGTCTCATTGACGGCGGAATCAGATCCTAGGGTGACCGCATCCCTTCGCCATCATTACTGCCAAGGGCGTGTCGAAACCTTCGGCCAGAAGGAAGAGGCCTCTGCCGCCAAGATTCTGGATCTAGTGACTCCGGCAGATGGCGGCGCCAAAAATGCTTCTAAAGGACTCCCCTCTGGTACCTTCTTTACACCGTGACGGATGACAAAAGCGTCCTGCCTCGGCGACCCTCTCAGGGGAAGATCACCCAAGGTGATGTTCGATTGTCATCTCCTCTGCTAGAATCGCCTTATAAATCATCAGCCTCAGACTCTGTCTTGGGCCTTTAAACACTTTGAAGGTTTGACGCCGATTACCCCATGTCGATTGCCCGCATACTCCTCATTACCCTCCTGATCTCCAGCGGGATCGTGGCGCTTACGCTCTTTAACCTCGAATCAGATTCCGGTGACAACGAGGTCGAAGAAGACGCGACCAAGACCCTGAATAAACCCAAGATCGAAACCCCCCAAGCGGCCAAACCGACAGCACCTAATGACATGGGTATGCCGGGAGATGAGTCGTTTGATGAGGCCCAGATTGAACGGGAACAAATTGCTGAAGCCCTGTCGCATCTCAGCAGCCAGAAAGAGGAAGAGCGGATTGAGGCCGTCGAGCAGCTGGGAGCCTATCCAAGCCCTGATACCGAAGCCACGCTCAGTCAACTGTTAACCACAGATTCAAATCCAGAGGTCCGAAATGCTGCGGCCTTGAGCCTCGGATCGCTCGATGTGCCCTCTGACTCCACCCTCGCTTCACTCCTCACCGCACTCGATGATCAGAGCGAAGACGTCCGCTTCAGTGCCCTTTCGACCCTCGAAGATTTCATGCTGGGCCAAGACGAGGACTCCCAAACCTACAAGCGGATCCGCAGCGGTCTCTCGGCAAAAGTGGACTCTCAAAGTCTCTCAGAAGACCTCAAAGACTCCATCAAGGAAGTGCTTAAGGACCCCGCCACGGCCAATGTCCCTGAAGCCGAGCCTGACAACTAACCAAAAGGTTTGAAGCGCCCCCGGCGAAGCGCTGGGAGGGCGTCAAGCAGTCGCTGGGTGTGGGGGCTTTGTGGCTTAAAAAGAACCTCGTTGACCGGCCCCATCTCGACCAACCGGCCGGCATGCATGACCGCAACCCGATCAGCCAGGGCCGAAACCACCCCGAGATCGTGGGTGATAAAAAGGTAGCTGTGACCAAAGCGTTGTTGAAGCGATTTCAAAAGGTCCATCACCTGCGCCTGAACCGACACATCGAGGGCACTGGTCGGTTCATCACAAATGAGGATTTTAGGCTCAACCGCAAGGGCCCGCGCAATGCAAAGCCGTTGCCGCTGGCCACCTGAAAATTCATGGGGGTAGCGGCCAAGTGCCGAGACGTCAAGGCCGACCGCGGTGAGCAATGAATCAATCCGATCCGATCGCTCAGAAGGCCCCATGAAGGGCTTTAACGCCCGAAGCCCCTCCTCAAGAATATCACCCACCACCATTCTGGGGTTCATCGAAGCAAAGGGATCCTGAAAGACCATCTGCAGCATGCCCCGAGCCTCGCGCCGAATCCGGCGTCCCCCACCGGAAAGGGGATACCCGGCCATCAGGACCTCACCCTTCACCATCGGCACCAGCCCAAGGAGGGCCTTCCCAAGGGATGTCTTACCGCAACCCGAAGCCCCCACCAGCGCTAAGGTTTCACCGGGCCTTATCGTGAAAGACACCCCATCAACGGCCGGAGGTCTTGGCTTTGGCCTTGAAAAAAGACCTCTTTGAGCATCGTATTGAACCGTCACATCACGGACGCTGAGCAAGGCCTCCCCCTCCTCTTTGGATGCGATGTATCCGCTCAAGGGCCTTTCAAGGCAAGCGTCCAATCGGGGCATAGCCTCTAACAGCGCCTGACTGTAGGGATGGATAGGGCCATCAAAAAAAGTCCGCCCGGCGGTTTCAACCAAAACGCCCTGATGCATAACGGCGATCCGATCCGCAAGGTCAAAGACCGCCCCAAAATCATGGGTGATCAACCAGAGCGCCATCCCTCGTTCTCGCTGGAGCCTCTTAAGAAGCTCTAGAATCTGGGCCTGCAAGGTCACATCAAGGGCCGTGGTGGGTTCATCCGCAATCAAAAGATCAGGAAGGCCCGCGAGCGCCATGGCAATCATTACCCGTTGGCGCATACCGCCTGAAAGCTGATGGGGAAAGGCCTTCAACTGCTCGGGGGGATCAGGAAGACCCACCTGATCGAGCCAGGCGATGGCTTCAAGGCGCTGTTGTTCACCATGAAGTCCCTGATGACGGGCGATCACCTCACCCAGTTGATAACCAATCGATAAGACTGGATTGAGAGAGGTCATCGGATCTTGAAAGACCATCCCGATCCGGCCGCCTCTGAAGGTTTCCATCTCTTGTTCAGGCAGCGAGAAGAGGTCTACGCCATCCAAAAGGACATCGCCCAAAAGGGAGGTTCCCTGCCTCAGTAAAAGCCGCATCACCGATAAAGCGGTGACCGATTTACCAGAACCCGACTCCCCAACCAAGGCAAAGCATTCGCCCCGTTGAATCTCAAAAGAAACCCCAGCGACCGCTGTGACCTCGCCATCCCCTTGGCAAAACCGGACCCGAAGGTCACGAACCGACAACAGCGGGGGGGTCTTTAAGGGTTCTCGTAAGGACATCCCGATCGCCTCAGGAGACTCGCCGGGGATCAAAGGCATCCCGCAAGGTATCGGCTAGGAGATTAGCCGGGAGCACGAGGCCTAACATGAAGCCAAATGCGGAGGCAAGCGACCACCAAACGACAGGCTCCCGGGCCATCTCAAGACGAGCGGTATTGATCATATTGCCCCAAGACTCGGTGGTGGGATCAACGCCAATATTGACATAAGAAAGGACCGCCTCGGCCAGCACCAGAGAACTGAAATCAAGGGCTACGGCAATCAGGACCAAATGAAAGACATTGGGGAGAATGTGACGAAAGAGAATGAGCGGCTGACTCACCCCCAGCACCTTCGCCGCTTGAACATATTCAAGATCCCGAAGCTTTAGGGTTTCAGCCCGAAGGAGACGACATAGTCCGGTCCAAGAGGCGAGCCCAAGAATGAGGCAGAGCGCCATGAGCCTCACATCCGCTCGGAGAGAAAGACTCTGAAAGGCGGCTTCATGCCGCGCCATCGATGCCTGCATGACCAGCATGGCGGCGGCAATCAGAAGGACGCCCGGTATCGCGTTGAGGGTGGTGTAAAGATACTGAATGACATCATCAACCCAACCTCTGAAATAGCCTGCCAAAATCCCCAATAGGAGCGACAGCGGAAGAGTTGCAACCGTCGTCAGCGTTCCTATCAAGATTCCGGTCCGAATGCTCTTGAGGCTCTGATATAGCACATCGGCCCCCACCTTATCGGTCCCAAGGACATGATAAACCGCGGCCCATTCCGTAAGAACGCCGACCATCATGGCGAGGAAGAGGGCCGCGGCAAGAACCGCCCTCCATGGAAATCGGGTTTGGCCAAGGGCGATATCCAAAAGGCTTCCTCGCCCGCCCCCGGTCCTCAGCACATAGAAGATCAAGAGGGGAAGGCTTAAAAGCAGCCAGATCAAAGCGCCTTTCAGCAATCCTTTGATGGCGCGATGGCGAAGATCAGCCATTCGCTCCCGCTTAGGATCCATAAGATGGCTGCCCCCAAAGAGAAGCCTTGGCGTGGACCAGATCTCACGGCCATCAGGAAGACGCATCATTTCTCGAGCATGGAGTTCCACCGCCAGCGGGGCCGAATAGGTTTTCTCTACCGAAAGACGGAGCCTTTGAAGTCCAAGATCGAGGAGACTTAAAGGCTCTGAAGAGGCCGCTTGAGTCGCCATCTCCCCCTCGAAAGAAGCCGGGTTAAATCGAATCGAATCGGCGACCGCCACCAAAAGATAGGGGATCAAAATCACCAGCGAGACCATGGCCTGTGCACTTTGGAATACCTTTTGCCATGGCCGCCTTAAATGGGTCTGACCCAGGGAATAAACCAAAAGTCCTGAGAGCCCAAAGAGGGTCAGGAAAAATAAGATATCGGTGGGCAGCAGCTGAGGCATCAGTCTTGAAGCCTCACTCTTGGATCCACCAGCATATAAGAAAGGTCCGTCAACAAAAGGCCCAAGATATAGAGGAAGGACCCTAAGAAAACCATGGCGCGAACAATCGCGAAATCTTGCTGATTAATGGCATCGATCGTATAGCTGCCGAGTCCTGGAATGGCAAAAAAAGACTCGGTCAATAGCGATCCGGTGAACAATAGCGGCAACACCACGACGACGCCGGTCAAGATCGGGATCATGGCATTCTTAAGGACATGGACCATCAGGACACGGGTCTCAGAGAGACCTTTGGCCCTCGCCGTTCGGACATAATCCTTCTCAATTTCCTCGAGGAAAAGAGTCCGGTACCAACGAACCCCAGAACCCACCCCAGCGAAGGTTCCAATCAAAACCGGGAGGATGATGAACCGGATGGCGTCAAGGCCGCTGTCATAGCCTGAGATGGGCACCCACTGGAGACATTTACCGACCAGAAACTGACCACCGATGATGTAGAACAGCGTCGAAATGGACATCAGGAGGATACACAGCGCAGCGCCCCAGACTTCAAGGTAGGTCAATCTAAAAAAAACCAACAGTAAGGCCAACGAGATATCCAGCAAGAGACCTACGATCAAGGAAGGAACCGCAATCGCCAAGGAGGGCCCCATGCGTTGCCTAATGTCGGCACCAATGTCGCGGCCGGCATCGGAATGGCCAAAGCGAAACAGAAATAGCCCAAGAGACTTCTCAACGAAGATGGTCTTCCTAAAGGCATCAAGGCCTACGGCCTGATCGTTATAAAAGAGCGGAAGATCATAGCCTCGCTCATGCGTCCACTTGGTCATTCCCTCCTGCGTGACGTGTTTTTGACCAAGATGCATCCGAGCCATATCCTCGGGTGTGTTGATCACAAAAAAAAGCACAAAGGTGAGAAGGTTGATCCCAATCAGCAGGGGCACTGTGGTTAAAAGACGTCGAAGAATATAGGCACTCATCGGGCTTTGGATCTCATCCTAAGGCGGTAGGCTCGCCACGCCGGCCAGATTAGGGCGATCAAAAGGAGAAGACCCAGCGCCATTGGCCAGACGATAGGCTGGTTCCATTCAGCCCGCCGTTCAGCACGAAGGGCCGCATCGATCCTCAGATATTTAAGGCCATTGTTGGCCATGAGGTTCGGTTTGTAGTTTTGGTACCAAGCATGACGGAGACTGAAGCTTTTTGGATGTACACCAAAAACCCAAGGGGCATCATGACGAACGATGGCCTGCATCTTTTGAATGATCTCCAGCCGTTTTTCATCATCATCCATCGCTCGCATGGCCAAAAACCATCGATCAAACTCCGGGTTTTTGTAGTTAGCCGCATTCTCACCGCCTTTGGAAGCCTTGGCATTGTCCCCATAGAGAAGAAAAAAGAAATTTTCGGGATCGGGATAGTCGGCATTCCAGCCCCAGCGAAAGAGCTGGGCATTGCCATTCGCCATCTTCTGCTGAAACTGATTGTAATCGGTGGTCCTTAAGACCAGCTGGAGACCAATCTTCCCGAGTTGCTTTCGATACCAATTAAGGAGCGGCTTGTCATCGGCCCCCGACATCGTGGTATCGAGATAAAGCACGAGTGGCTGCTGGGTCTTAGGATCAATCCCATGAGGGTAACCGGCTTCCTGAAGAAGGCGTTCAGCTTCCGAAAGGGGCTTTCGCTTGGGGCTTCCCTTCACCCAGTCGTAGACCACGGGATTCATGCCTGCCTCACCCTCCAGATGACCAAAGATCCCCGGTGGCAACATGCCTTGGGCCGGCACCCCCCGACCGTTCATAAAAATAGCGATGAATTCCTCTTCATCAATGGCGAGACTGATGGCTTGCCGAAGCCGCGTATGGGCAGGGTCAAGCCCCCCAACCACGGGATCTTGCATGTTAAACCCAAGATAAAAGATGGAGGCCGTCACGGCGGTATCGAGGTGAATACCCTTTGAGAGGAGATCCTCGGTCAATTCGGCTTGGCCCACCCCTGAAAATTGGATGGCTTGATCAAAATTATCAGAAGCCAATCCAGAAGCATCATAGTAGCCTTCAAGAAACTTGCTCCAATAGGGAATCGTCTCCTTCTCAAGAACGAAGGTCACCTTGTCGATCAGAGGGAGCCGCTGGCCCCCATCCTTCAAGAGCCCCAACGCCTCATCCTTAGGCTCTCCAACACGCGGGTAAAGGTCCTCGTGAAAAGAGGGATTCCTTTCCAACACCATTCGCCGATTAGGGTTGTTTTCGGTCAGCTGGTAGGGGCCTGAACCCACGGGATACCAGTCAAGGGTGATGTTCTTGGCCTTAAGCTCTGGCTGCGCATAGAAGGCATCGGCCTCAAAGGGCATGGGCGCAAAAAAAGGCATTGCCAACCAGAACCGAAACTGCGGGTATTTTCCCTTGATCTTGATCTTGATGTGATGCGTATCCAATACCTCAACCCCTTCAAGTGGGTAGGGTCGAAGGTCAAACCAGGGTCCTTCCAATCGGCGCGCCTCAAAATCAAGAGCTAATCGTTCCCCCAGAGGTCTAAGGCCTACAATCAGGTCCGCCATCATTTCAGCGACCGGTGAATGCACCTCAGGATGCGCGAGCCGCTTGATTTGATAAAGGTAGTCATCGGCCGTCACTGGCCTTGAGGCGACAGCGCCAAAATCTTGAAGACGCTGAATCCCCTCAAGATCCTTCGCCGAGAGATCATGAAAACGATAAGCGCCATCGTCTTTTTTAACAAAAGCCGGATGCGGCTGATAGACCAGATCAGAGCGAAGTTCTATGTCATAGACACTAAAGGCGATCGTAGACTCAAGCGCGTTGTCCTTGAGCACCTCTCCCTTATGATCAAGATAAGTCACTTTTGGAAGCCTGATGGCCGCCAGCGGCTCCAGCTGATAGGGCCTTTGAAGGTAGGCGTATTGAAGGGGTGGCTCATAGATCTGCGCGATGATTTCTAATTCGTTCGCGCTATAGGCCCTGGCTGGATCGAGATGCTTTGGCCGCTCCTCAAAGGAGGTGTAAAGAATGTTCTGAAGGCCTTCCTCTACGGGGTCGGGATTATTGGGGGGGCTTCCACAACTCCCGAGGATCAAAGAAAAGACCCCCATCACGAACCTCACTCCAAAGCCCTTTAGAACCATGATCGGTGAACTGCCCCTCGCCGGTGGATATATTAATTTCACCCTACCCCAACCTTTTAAATTATACGGCCAATGAGACTATTAAGGGCATTCCACCCCAGGCCTGAGCCCAAGTCTTGTATAATAAGTTTGGGGTAGGTTATTTAGCGTCTTTTAAGACGTCTCTAC
>JBEIRQ010000278.1:0-2883 GCA_040375885.1 Methylococcus sp. | reverse complement strand
CCGCTCTTACCTATGAATCCCAAGGCCATGGGGATCTCTAGAGGAGGTTTTTGAGATTGCCCAGGCGTGTCCGGTGATACTTGCGTGAAAGTCAGCGTGAGTTCACCTTTGGTTTGATCGAAGGCTTCCTCAACATGGACTTCAGGGGTCCCCGCTTGTTCATACCAGCGTCTGAACTGTTTTAGATCCCGGTGATTGGCATCTTCCATAGCCAAAACAAAATCCTCACAGGTCACCGCTTCTCCATCATGACGATCAAAAAAGAGATCCGTTCCCTTTCTGAAGCCTTCGGACCCTAGAAGGGTCGCCATCATTCGTACCACTTCAGCCCCTTTCTCATAGACCGTTAAGGTGTAAAAGTTATTGATTTCTATGAAGGATTCGGGGCGAACCGGATGCGCCAGGGGCCCTGCATCCTCTTGAAACTGTCGGGTCCTCAGCATGTTGACTTCATCGATTCGTTTCACCGGGCGTGAATGACGATCGGCTGAAAATTCTTGGTCCCGATAAACCGTCAAGCCTTCTTTAAGGCTGAGCTGGAACCAGTCTCTACAGGTGATGCGATTCCCGGTCCAGTTATGAAAATACTCATGACCAATGACGCCTTCAATGTATTCATAATCAGAATCTGTAGCGGTTTCAGGACGGGCGAGTACGTATTTCGTGTTGAAAATATTAAGGCCCTTATTCTCCATGGCCCCCATGTTGAAATGACTGACAGCGACGATCATGTAGAGATCAAGATCATATTCACGGCCAAAGCGGCTTTCATCCCAGCGCATGGCGTTGATTAAAGAAGCCATCGCATGGTGGCATTTATCGATATCCGTCTCTTCAGCAAACACTTGCAAGGTGACATGTCGTCCTGAGGCCGTGGTGTAGTCATCTTGCAGGCACGCGAGTTTTCCGGCGACCAGGGCAAAGAGATAAGACGGCTTTCTAAATGGATCTACCCAGCGCGCAAAATGACGGCCATCAAGGAGATCACCGGATGCTTCAAGGTTGCCATTTGAGAGAAGAACGGGGTAACGGGCCTTATCTGCCATCAACGTGGTGGTAAACACGGCCATCACATCGGGGCGATCAGGGTAGTAGGTGATTTTTCGGAAGCCTTGGGCCTCGCATTGCGTACAAAACAGCTCGCTGGCGAGATATAAGCCCTCAAGTGCCGTGTTCGCTAAAGGGTTAATCTCAGTCACAACCTCCACATCAAAGGCGACATCTGGAACCGTCAAGATCATGAGATGATCCTGACTGATGGTGTAATAATCTGGCATCAATGGAATCCCATTGATCTTGAGTGACCTTAGCGTTAGCTGTTCACCATCCAGTTTCAGCCCTTCTTCTCGTCCGCTATAAAGAGGATTCTTAGACACCCGGAGCGTCGAGGTGACCAGAGTTGATTGATCGTCCAAGTTAAAGAGGAGATCAACCGTCTCGATGAGAAAAGGAGGCGGGGTATAGTCCTTACGATAAATGACTCTGGGTGTTTGACGGAGTGTCGACATAGGAATCTTACCAATGAGGGGTCATGTGATGGACTGCCAGGAGAGACCTTCTTGCTAGTGGCGGCTTCATTATGATACCTATCTCCCGTTAACGTGTGTCCTCATCGATTAAGTGATACGGTCTCGGACCCAAATAGAAAAAACCTTGTTCTCCCTTTTTCAATTTCGATGAAGATGGACCGGGGCCTTCTAGCGAACACGTTAAGGGTCGACTTAAAGGGCCTAATCCACTAAAATTGAGCTATTTTTCACTCATTCATGGGGGCCAGCCATGGCCGCAGATCCCCCTGTAACCCCAGCAGTTGATAATCACCTTCATGACAGATGACGTTTTCCTGACGGACTCCAAACCCGATTCGTTGACCCTCGGACTCCAAGGTTTTTCCTATGGTGACCTTTATCGTCCAGACCGACTCAAGGACCTCTCGAATCATTTTGACGAGGCCTTAAAGAACCGTTCCGCCGATCTCTATCGTGAGTTTGAGGCCTATCGCGACGGATTAGGTGAGGGTATGAAGCCTGAGGCGATATCAGACCTCCTGGTCAGGTTAGCCCCTGAACTCAGTCACTTTCTGGCTAAACTATTTGGCGTTGAAGCGGTGAGAGACGCCCAAGTGGCCTCCATTCAAGAAGATTTTAGGACAGTCTTCGCTTTCAAGAATGAAATCGTTCAAAAAACCGTCAGCCGTTATAAAGGGGAGGATCCTGAGGCATTTGATCTTGATGCCTTGGAGCGCGAATTCGAGACCTTGGTGACCGCGGTTATCGATGAAGAGCGTCTTAAGAAGGATCGCGAAATGGCGATAGCAGGCCTTGCTGTCAGCCTTAAGGCGGCCGTTGATGGTGGCGATGGATCGTTAATACCCCCTCTTCGTGGCCGTTTGATGGCCGATCTTTCAGCGGCAACCGTTTTTGAGTCGCCCCTTAAAGGGGATGACATCACCTTAGCTCTCTTTCTTCACGAACTCATTGGGCGTTGGGCGTTTGCTTCTTTAAAAGTTGATAGGTTGAAACATCGGGTTGAAGGCTGGTTGAGTTTCAAGACCCCGGCTAAGACTGATTTCGCCCATCTGGTCCATCACAGCCACCGTGATATTGATGGCTACGGTGTGTGGAGCGTTCAAGAATCAAGGCACCGACGTCGTGATGGCTTTGCTCTGACTGATCCAAGATTTCCACAGCGCCGCGTCCTTTATGAAGTCGATCACTGCATTTATTGCCATGACCGCGATACTGATTCCTGCTCTAAGGGGATGCGGAATAAAAAGGATGGGACTTATAAGATCAATCCCTTAGGAGTCACCATCACGGGCTGTCCGCTCGAAGAAAAGATATCCGAAATGCACATGGTCAAACGCCAGGGAGATAATCTGGG
>JBEIRQ010000334.1:0-2332 GCA_040375885.1 Methylococcus sp. | reverse complement strand
GCTGCGGCAAGAGTATGGCGGCTAAAGTTATTTCAAGCGCCTGGAATTTGCCGTTGGTTCGTCTCGACATGAATCTGGTCATGTCAGGAGCTTATGGATCCCCGGAGTATGCTTTTGATCATGCCCTAAGAACGGCTGAAAACATATCGCCCTTGGTCCTCTGGGTCGATGAAATGGAAAACAGCTTCGGCTACGACAGCATGTCGGGTGGTTCTGGGAGCAGCAGTATTTTCTCAAGCTTTTTGACCTGGATGCAGGAGAAACCCCCCCAGGTCTTTGTGGTCGCAACGGCGAATCGAATCGAGAAGCTGCCCGCTGAGGTCTTACGTAAAGGGCGATTTGACCAGTTATTTTTCCTTGATCTCCCTTCAGATGAAGAGCGACGCGCCATTTTTAGGATTCATATCACGGCCTATGGCGGGGATCCGGACACCTTCAATATGAACCTACTGGCCATCATTACCAAAGAGTGGAGCGGCGCTGAGATCGAACAGGCCGTCAAGGCGGCAAGAATTCATGCCTTTCAAGAAGGTCGTCTCTTTGACGAAAAGGACATCACCTATACCTCGGCAAGAATGGTTCCTCTGTCAAGAACCATGGAGGAGCAGATCAAACATCTCCGACAATGGTCTCAGACACGAGCAACGCCGGCTTCTAAGAAGGCGGCTTAAAGCCTCCTTTATTGCCGCTTGAGGAATCAAGAGGATCAAGACCATCCGCTTATTGTTGGGTATACCCGCATCACATTCTGGGATTAATCATGACCATACGTTCACGCTTTGCCCCTAGCCCCACGGGCTATCTTCATGTTGGAGGGGCCCGCACAGCTCTATTTTCGTGGCTTTATGCACGTAAACATGGTGGCACCTTTATTCTTCGCATCGAAGATACTGACCTTGAGCGTTCAACCCCGGAATCAGTGAACGCGATCCTTGAAGGGATGGCTTGGTTGGGCCTTGACTATGATGAAGGCCCCTTCTATCAAACGCAGAGGTTTGATCGTTATAAGGCCTTGATTACCCAACTTCTCGATGAAGGGAAGGCCTACCCTTGCTACTGCAGCCGGGAGACCTTGGATCAGATGCGTGAAGAGCAGATGGCCAAGAAGGAAAAACCACGCTATGACGGCCGCTGTCGTCACCTCACGTCCCCGCCCCATGGCATCACCCCCGTGGTCCGCTTTAGAAATCCGGATGAAGGCGAAGTGGTCATTGAAGATCTCGTAAAGGGGGATATTGTTGTTCGCAATGGGGAATTGGACGATCTCATCATAGCCCGCTCTGATGGGTCACCGACCTATAATTTTACCGTTGTGGTCGATGATCTAGAGATGGAGATTTCACATGTCATCCGCGGCGATGATCATGTCAATAACACCCCAAGGCAGATCAATATCTTAAAGGCCTTAGGTGCCTCCCTTCCCCTTTATGCCCATGTGCCGATGATTCTTGGATCAGATGGTGCACGATTATCAAAGCGTCATGGCGCGGTGAGTGTGCTCCAGTACCGCGATGAAGGCTATCTCCCAGAGGCGCTCCTTAATTATTTAGTCAGACTAGGATGGTCGCATGGCGATCAGGAAATCTTTTCGATTGATGAAATGATTCAAGCTTTCGATATTCCCAATATCAACTGTTCAGCATCGACGTTCAATCCTGAGAAGCTCCTTTGGCTCAATCATCACTACATCATGCATGGAGATCCTGTGCATGTCGCTCATCATCTCAGATGGCACCTGGGTCAGTGTGGTGTTGATCCCTCCAAAGGCCCCGACCCTGTCGCGGTGGTGAAGGCGCAGAGGGAGCGTAATAAGACCCTTCTAGACATGGCGCATTCCAGTCTTTTCTTCTACCGAGATTTCGAAGAATATGATGAAAAAGCGGCTCAAAAGAATCTGACAGGGGATGCGCTTCAAGGTCTTCAGGCTCTGATGAATCATTTAGAGGCGCTGAGGCCTTGGGTTCGTGAGAGCATTCATGATGTGATTGTCGCAACGGCTGAAGCCCTTGGAGTCAAAATGGGCGCGATTGCACAACCCCTCCGTGTTGCGGTCTCAGGGACCTCGGTGTCTCCGCCGATTGACCTGACCCTCGAGATTCTAGGGAAAGAAAAAACCATCGAACGCCTTCAGAAAGCTTGCGCATGGATCGATTCAACGGCCAAGTAGGCACTCAGAGAACCACGCTAGAAAAACACTTTTAGCCTCAGAAGGAGCCCCCGGGCGATGAAAATACTTAAACTACTGGACAGCTGAGGCCTTGATCGTTAAAATTATCAGCTTGACGTCGAGGGGCCATAGCTCAGCTGGGAGAGCGCTACAATGGCATTGTAG
>JBEIRQ010000066.1:0-7999 GCA_040375885.1 Methylococcus sp. | reverse complement strand
TGACGGGGGCGAGAATCACCTCCACAAACTGTTGCTGGATGATCGCCGTGGCCGTTTCGGCATCAAGCACACCGTTGAAGGCAATAATGCCCCCAAAGGCGGAGGTGGGGTCCGTGGCATAGGCCCTTTGATAAGCCGCTAGAAGACTTTGACCGATCGCCACACCGCAGGGATTTGCATGCTTCACGATGACGCAGGCGGGTGCCTCATCGAATTGTTTGACGCACTCAAGGGCGGCATCTGCATCAGCGATGTTATTGAAGGAGAGAGCCTTACCTTGAACCTGATTCGCGGTGGGTATGGATCCTTGGGGTGGTGTTAGCTCCCGGTAAAAGGCACCGTCCTGATGGGGGTTTTCCCCATAGCGCATGCCCTGCACAAGATCGAAGCGCAGCACCAGAGGGTCTGGAAACGAGGTGCTCGTCATGAGTCCCCCGAGATAGCTTGCAATGGCTGCATCATAGGCGGCAGTATGCTGGAAGCTCTTGGCTGCAAGCTCAAATCGGGTCTTATCGCAGAGGGCTTGGCCATTCTCTTCGAGTTCCTTGAGGATTCTCTGGTAGTCCCTAGGATCGATGAGCACACCGACGGCATCATGATTCTTGGCCGCGGCCCGAATCATCGCTGGGCCACCGATATCGATGTTTTCGATGGCGTCTTCACGGGAGGATTGAGGGTCGGCAATCGTTTTTTCAAAGGGATAAAGATTGACGATCACCAGATCAATGGGAAGGATCCCATGGTCTCCCATCACGGCTTCATCGGTGCCGCGACGCCCGAGGATGCCGCCGTGGATGAGGGGGTGTAGCGTTTTAATGCGGCCCCCCATGATTTCTGGAAAGCCGGTGTGATCAGAGACTTCGGTCGCGGCGATCCCTTCTTCACGGAGGGCCTTGAAGGTCCCGCCGGAGGAGAGGATCTCGATTCCAAGTCGGTCAAGGCCTCTGGCCAGTTCAAAGAGACCGGTCTTATCGGAAACGCTGATCAGCGCCCGGGTAACAATTTTTTTCATGGCATTCCGGTGAAACGGCGTTATTCGATGCCGTAGAGATTCATTTTCTTACGCAAGGTGCTGCGAGAGAGTCCAAGGACCTGGGCGGCCTTGGACTGATTGTGATTGCAATGTTGCATCACGGCTCGAAGGAGTGGACGTTCGACTTCCGATAGGACCAACTCATAAAGGTTGTTGGCACCATGCCCATCGAGTGTTGCGAAGTAGTCTTTGAGAGCCTCAAGGACATTTTCCGAAAGCCGTGCATTCAGTTGAGCACTGGCCATGAAGCTTTCATCAGCGAGGTCAGCCTGAGAAGGGTGCTCTCTTTTCATGCGAGCTCAGGCGCGTTCATTTCAGCAAAAACACGTTCCAAAGCCTGATATTGACCCGCGGTGGACTCCTGAGTATTGAATGTTTTCTTGAAATCCATCGTAGAGGGTAGATGATCGAAATACCAGCCAATATGCTTTCTTGCGATACGAACCCCCTGATGCGCTCCATAAAAGGAGTGGAGGTGTTCAAGATGCTCAAGCACCACATCTCGGACTTCAGCCAGATCAGGTCGAAAAGTCTCTGCCCGAGGATTTGTCGTCGCCAGCAGGGCTCTAAAGAGCCACGGCTGGCCGAGGGCTGCACGCCCTATCATCACGGCATCCGCACCCGTCGCCTCCAAAACAGCGACGGCCTTTAAAGGGCTGTCGATGTCTCCATTGGCAATCACCGGGATGTTGACGGCTGCCTTAACGGCTCCGATTGTACGGTATTCGGCGGATCCCGAAAACCCGCAGGCACGGGTTCGACCATGGATGGCGAGCGCCTTGATACCCGCGCTTTCGGCGATTCGTGAAATGGTCAAAGCATTTCTGTTTTCAGGGTCCCACCCGGTCCGAATTTTGAGAGTGACCGGTACATCAACCGCCGAGACGACCGCTTCAAGAATTTGTCGGACCAGAGCTTCATCTCGAAGTAAGGCTGATCCCGCGGCTTTTTTACAGACCTTCTTGGCCGGACAGCCCATGTTGATATCGATGATATGCGCGCCCCGGTCAGCATTGATTTTCGCTGCCAGGGCCATCTCCTTGGGAACGTTGCCCAAAATCTGCACCGATCGGATCCCTGTCTCCCCAGTCTGATCGGTTCTCATGAGTGTTTTACGATCGTCTTGAAGCTCTGGGTTTGCGCTCACCATTTCACTGACAGCGAGGGCAGCTCCATAGCGTCTGCAGAGGTTCCTGTAAGGACGGTCGGTGACCCCCGCCATAGGGGCCAAAATAAACCGGTTCTCGAGGGTATAGGGGCCGATTTGCATGCGATGCTCTTTTGGGTGTGGAGGTTATTCTACGGTTAAACGCCCTCAAAGTCCCCGTGGGCTTGCTTCATGCCACGCGTCCTTTTTATCCTTCAAAAGATCTTTTAGCGTTTGAAGGACCAGAGATTCATCAAGATGCCGCATGCAGTCAAATCGGCCCCCACAGGTCGGATGGCGATGGCACGGCGAGCAAGGCAAAGGCTCATAGAGCACTCGGCTGTTGGCGCGGGTCGTCTCAGCGTAGGGGAGGGTCGATCCAAAAAGCGCGAGTGTGGGTGTTTTTTGGGCGATCCCAAGATGCGTCAGACCGGTATCGACCCCAATAAGAAATGCCGCCCCCTTGATGATCGCTGCACATTGTTCAAGAGATGTCTCCCCGACGAGGGAGAGGATCTGCCCTCCGGCCTGATCGGCGATCTTAGCGGCATGTTCACGGTCGCTGGGTCCACCCAGCATGATCAGGGGCTGCGGATGGCCCAGCGATTGAGCAAGGCTGACCCAACGCGCATCGAACCAGTGTTTCTGAGGTCTCGTGGTGAATGGCGCGATGAGGCCATAAGGCGGGCTGATGCCGTGTTTTTCTAGGAGGGCTTTTGAGGTGTCGGCGGTGTGCTTTGAAAAAGGAATATCAAGCTCAAAGGTTTCCTCTTTGGCGCCTAACTGGATCGCGAGATCACGGTACTCTTTGCCAATTCTTGGATCATTCATCTCTCGAGGGATCACCCTCGTCATCAGGAGCTGGCTCCCTTCTCTTGATCCCAAACCAATGCGATAAGGGGCGCCGGAGGCCCAAGCCCAGAGACCACTTTTGAGGAGACCCTGAAGGTCAAGGACCAGGTCAAAACGCTCATTGGTGAGTTGGCGCTTCATCGCTAAGAGGCTTTTGATCAAGCCGAGGTAGTCGTTTTCCTTTCGCATCTTGCGCCAGGCAGCCCTCGGTATCCGATAAACCCGATCGAGTTTTGGATTTTGAGCGAGGGTGTCTGCCATGGCGTCCTCGGCGAGCCATGCGATGGTGGCGTTCGGCCAGAGGTGACGCAAGGCGGGGATCAGCCCTGACGCCATGATGATATCTCCGATGGCGCTTAGGCGGATGATCAAAATACGCTTCGGTGGGGGTAAGGTTTCAAGAAGTAATCGGGTCATTAGGCTATGGTGGGGGAGGGCAGAGTCAAATAACAGGGACACAGAACGATGCGCGCTTGAAGCTTTGGTTAATCGCCCCAACATCAAGACCATCAATCAATGCGTTATAGGGGTTTATATATCATGCGAATGGATAAATTAACCGGAAAATTCCAGTCCGCGTTATCTGATGCCCAGAGTCTCGCCTTAGGGCGTGATCAGCAGTTTATTGAGCCGCTGCATGTCATGGTGGCGCTTTTGGATCAGGAGGGGGGAACCGTCCGTCCCCTCCTCACCCAATGCGGCGTTAACGTGGCCAGTCTGAGATCAGCGTTAGGTCAGTCCTTGGACCGCTTGCCTCGGGTCGAGGGGGTGGGCGGCGACGTGCAGATCTCGAGTGACCTGATGCGCGTGTTGAATCTCACCGACAAGCTCTCGCAAAAGCAAGGTGATCAGTTCATTACCAGCGAGATGTTTGTTAAGGCGGCGCTCGAGGACAAGGGGGTGTTAACCGATCTCCTAAAATCAGCCGGATTAAAGAGCGATGCACTGACCCTCGCGATTGAAAAAGTGCGTGGAGGCCAAAAAGTGGATGATGCCAACGTCGAAGAGCAGCGTGGAGCGCTCCAAAAATACACGATTGACCTTACTGAGAGAGCCGAACAAGGCAAACTGGATCCGGTCATTGGCCGGGATGATGAAATTCGAAGGACCATTCAAGTGCTTCAGCGCCGAACCAAAAATAACCCCGTGCTCATTGGCGAGCCGGGTGTTGGCAAGACCGCCATCGTGGAGGGTCTTGCGCTTCGGATTATCAACGGAGAAGTTCCTGAAGGGGTCAAAGGGAAGCGGCTGTTGGCGCTTGATATGGCTGCCTTGATTGCAGGCACCAAGTTTCGTGGTGAATTTGAAGAGCGCATGAAAGCGCTGCTGACCGAGATGGCCAAGCTTGAAGGGCAGGTCATTCTGTTTATCGATGAGCTCCATACCATGGTCGGTGCGGGTAAGGCCGATGGCGCGATGGATGCTGGCAATATG
This sequence comes from Methylococcus sp., assembly GCA_040375885.1. Taxonomy (GTDB): domain Bacteria; phylum Pseudomonadota; class Gammaproteobacteria; order Methylococcales; family Methylococcaceae; genus UBA6136. The sequence continues at coordinate 3,533 of JBEIRQ010000066.1, read as the reverse complement.
CTGAAGCCTGCTTTGGCGCGAGGAGAGCTCCATTGTATTGGTGCCACGACACTTGACGAATACCGTCAATACATCGAAAAGGATGCGGCTCTTGAGCGGCGATTCCAGAAGGTGTTGGTCAATGAGCCGAGTGTCGAGGATACCATTGCGATTCTTCGAGGCCTTAAAGAAAAGTACGAAGTTCATCATGGAATTACGATTACGGACCCTGCGATCGTTGCTGCGGCCACTTTGTCGCACCTATACATTACAGATCGCAATCTCCCCGATAACGCTATCGATTTGGTGGATGAGGCCAGCAGCCGGATCCGGATGGAAATCGACTCAAAACCGGAGGCGATGGATCGCCTTGATCGGCGACTGATTCAATTCAAAATCGAGCGCGAAGCGCTCAAGAAGGAGACTGACGAAGCCTCTCGGCGCCGTTTGATAGAGCTTGAAGAGCGTATTCAGGAGATGGAGCGCGAGTATGCCGAGCTTGAAGAGGTTTGGAAGGCCGAAAAGGCGGCACTGCAGGGGAATACCGCCATCAAGGAAAAGCTAGAAAAGGCCCGTCTCGATATGGAAGCTGCTCGCCGAACGGGCGATCTTGCGCGCATGTCTCAGTTGCAGTACGGCGAAATTCCTGAGCTTCAGAAGGCGCTTGAAGCCTTGGATCAAGCAGAGCCTCAGGAGGCCACGCTGGTCCGCAATCGGGTCACCGACGAAGAGATCGCGGAAGTGGTGTCTAAGTGGACCGGGATCCCTGTCGCTAAAATGCTTGAAGGCGAGCGAGAGAAGTTATTGCAGATGGAGGTCGAGCTTGGGCATCGCGTCGTGGGTCAGAAGGAGGCCATCAAGGCCGTTTCAGATGCAATCAGACGTTCCCGGGCAGGTCTTTCGGATCCCCGAAGGCCTAATGGTTCCTTCCTGTTTCTGGGGCCAACAGGCGTCGGTAAGACGGAGTTGTGCAAGGCGCTAGCGGCGTTTTTGTTTGACACCGAAGAAGCCATGGTTCGGATCGATATGTCGGAATTCATGGAAAAGCACTCGGTGGCGCGCCTCATCGGTGCTCCTCCTGGATATGTCGGTTACGAGGAGGGTGGCTACCTGACTGAAACGGTGCGGCGCCGCCCCTATGCCGTCATTCTCCTTGATGAAGTCGAAAAAGCGCATCCTGATGTGTTTAATATTCTGCTTCAGGTTCTGGATGATGGCCGTTTGACCGATGGACATGGGCGGACCGTCGATTTCAGGAATACGGTCATTGTGATGACCTCGAACCTTGGATCTGATCGGATTCAGGAGCTTGCCGGCGATGAAAACTATGCGGCAATGAAAAGGGCGGTGATGGAGGTCGTGACGCACACCTTCAGGCCCGAGTTCATCAACCGCATTGATGAGGTCGTGGTCTTCCATCCCCTCCTCCGAGAACAAATTCGGACGATCTCGAAGATCCAGATTGGTTATCTTGAGCAAAGACTCGCTGAAAGGGATATCACACTCAAGGTGACGGATAAGGCCTTGGATCTTTTGGGTGAGGCCGGGTTTGATCCTGTTTACGGGGCGAGACCCCTCAAGCGTGCCATTCAGCAGGCCCTTGAAAATGAACTCGCGCAGGACATTCTGGCCGGTAAGATCAGTGGCGGTGACACAGTCACCGCGGATGCCGAAGGAGGCCGCATCGTTTTTAAGCTTTAATCCCTGACCTCCGGGTCCTTTGAAGCCGTCCCGAGGGTCGATTTTGTATCGGTCGCAAAAGGCGGCTTTGATCTTTTCTAGCTCAATCCTTCAGCCAATGCCAATCAGAGAAGCTCGCAGCCTGTCCTTGGTAAATGCCTTCAGCATCGACCAGATTCCAAACTTTGGCGCCGATAATTTTGAAACGCCCTCGTCGGCCTTGTCGGATGCCCTGATAGCCCTCTGAGTAGCCCTTTTCGGTGACCTCGCTCAGGAGGCGAGCCCGTTCATCGCGATGGCTGGCCTCGGCTGAATAGCGCGAAGGCCATGCGAGCATCTCCTCCATCGAGAGGCCAAAGACATCAAGGGCGCTTTGATTGGCGTAGTTGAATAGGGGGTCAGGCTCTCGTCCATGAGAAAGCAGCGCGAAGGGTGCGTTGAAGATCCAGTGGGCGAGCGCTTCATCGGTCCTTTGACCTTCGATAAAATCCCTTCCGGTCCACTGTCGGTAGCTCGATAGAATCAGGGCGAGGTGAGAGCCCCATCGTCTTTGGTGGTCATCGAGATCTAGTGGCATGGGGGACTTGTGTTAGCTTAAATGATCATTATAGGCGTTGATCAAGCCCCTCAGAAATGATCTTGATCGGCCATCGTTGGAGCCATAAGTGCTATGGAAAAATATGGTGGGCGACTCATTTACTCCGCGCGTGACGATCAAGGTCCCGTTGAAGTGGTTGAGGTTCAGGGAGTTCGCCGCCTTCATTTTGGATCACATGCGATTCAAAGTGCTCAGTTAATATCCCTTCCTGATCGGCTTGAGCTTGCGTATCTTCGGACGCTGCTTTTTGGGTGTCTTTTGGTGCCTGATCCATCGAGGGTTCTCGTTTTAGGCCTGGGCGGTGGGTCTGTGGTCCGCTTTCTTTTAAAGCATTTTGCTGACATTGAAGTCGTGGTCTTGGAGTCTCGATCTCTGCTAAAGACGATTGCGGCGGATTTCTTTGGCCTTGAAGACGACCCCAGAGTTACCTTCAGAATCGGTGATGCGGCTCATCTCGTGAGGGCTATGCTGGAGGATGCTCCGATTGATTCTGGCTATGACCTGATCCTCATCGATCTCTGCGATGCGAAGGGTCCTTCAGAGCTTCTTTTGCGCGCTGATTTCTGGGAGTGTATCGCCCCACTTCTTAGGAAACGCGGGGTTTTGACGGTCAATCTCTGGACGCAGGAAAACGAGACCTATCAGGGTGTCATGAAGCTTCTTAAAAGGACTTTTGAGGGCAGAGTCTTTTCTCTGACGGTCCCAGGTCGGGGTAATGTGATTGGGGGCGTGACCGGAAGCGAGGTCCTGATCAGATCTCAAAAAAAACTCTTTGAAGCGGCGCAGAAGCTGAGTATTCGTCTCGGACTTGAATTGGTTCGTATGCTTGGGCGGGTAGAACCTCCTTTAAAAGCCCTCCCAGAAGCCGTGCGCTGAAGGGCTGTTTGGGGGGGTTCAAAGCACCGATGACCTCGTTTTCTTAGCCCTTCAGGAGGCGGATAAAGTCCTCTTCTAGAAGGAGCTCGATACCAAGATCTAGGGCTTTGGTGGCTTTGGATCCTGGATCTCTCCCGCTTACCACATAGTCCGTTTTTTTGGAGACACTGCTGGTGACCTTGCCCCCAAGGGCGGTGATCGCCTCGCTCGCCTGATCGCGGGTAAAGCGCTCTAGGGTCCCGGTAACGACGAAGATCTTACCCTCCAAGGGGAGCTCCTCGATGGGTGGCCGTTCCGGCAATGGATCCCAAAATACCCCGTTATCCAATAGTTTTCGGATGACTTCGAGATTATGGGGCTGCTGAAAGAAGGTCATGATGTGCCGGGCTACCGAGGGGCC
>JBEIRQ010000207.1:0-3474 GCA_040375885.1 Methylococcus sp. | reverse complement strand
TAGTGGGAGCCATTGGATGCTGCAAGAGAGCGGGCTGATGTATTCTCCAAAAGATCAGCAACAACGAGACCCAAGGCTTCCGCGCTTTCAACCTGATGCCCTGCCCCTGCTTTGACAATCTGTTCAGCAATGTCTTTAAAGTTCATCATAAAGGGTCCAAAGGTCACTGGTACTTGAGCTGCAAGCGGTTCCAAGGGATTTTGTCCCCCATGGGGAATGAGGCTTCCGCCTACCGTCGCGACATCGGCTGTGCCATAAAATAACCGAAGCTCCCCTATGCCATCGATGATAAAAATCGGCGTTGTCAACGGAATAGATTGATGTGCTGATCGATTCATGACCTCAAACCCCCCCGCCTCACACAGCTTTCTGACTTCTAAGGCACGCTCTGGATGCCGTGGAACAAGAATTAAAAGCACATCTGGAAGCCGCCCCTTAATGTATCGAAAGGCATTGAGAAATAATTCTTCTTCTCCTATGTGGGAGCTGCCGACGATCCACACCGGCCGTGCACCGATCAATTCAGATCGAAGTTGCTGACTTTTGATGACCATCTCCGCATCAAATTCATTATCAAATTTGATGTTACCTATCACCTTCACAGTCGATGGGTTGGCACCCAGGCGACTATAACGCTCGGCATCAAGGGGCGTTTGAGCGGCGATTAGTGCCAAAGGTTGTAGGCTTTTAGAGATCACGGAGCGAAGCCGATCATACCCCAAGGCTGATTTTTCAGAGAGTCGGCCATTCAATATCGCAATAGGGATGCCTTTACGGTGGCAGGCCTCAAAAAGATTGGGCCAAATTTCAGTCTCCATCACCCAGCCAAGGGCAGGCCTGAAATGTTGAAGGAAGCGCTCGACGACGATTGGGATATCGTAAGGAAGATAAACCAGCCGAACCTGACCCCCAAGGACATTGGTAACGCGCTCACGCCCTGTAGGGGTGGCCATCGTCATGACGATGGGGATGCCTGGGTGGGAGATGAGAAGACGTTTAACGAGAGGAAAGGCGGCTTCACATTCTCCAACCGAAACCGCATGGATCCAGAGCGTTGGAAGAGATGATGGTGTATCGAGATAACAGCCAAAGCGTTCCCCGATATGCTCTCGATAACCTTGGAGCTGACGTCCCTTAAGTTGGAGTCTGACCCAAAGGAGAGGCACCAATAGCATGAACAGCAGGGTGTAAAGCTGTTTCATGAAAGGCGCCTCAAGGCTACACGGATTAATAGCCGCGCAGCCTTGAGCTCTCTTTATTCAGATGCAACGGTCAAGGAGAGGACAGCGACGACATCACTGTGCAGGTGGATATGAATCTCATAGTCACCAATGGTCCGAATCTGCCCATTGGGGAGACGAACTTCATGTTTTTCGATAGCAACGCCTTGTTTGGTCACGGCATCGGCGATATCCCGGGTTCCAATAGATCCATAGAGACGACCTTCATCGCCCGCCTTATGTGAGATCACCACTTTGAGGGCAGAGATTGCAGAGGCTCTAGCTTCTGCAGCCGCATGGGCTTCTTGTGCTTTTTGCTCAAGCTCGGCACGTCGCGCTTCAAAGACGGCAATTTTGTCAGCCGAGGCGACTACCGCTTTGCCCTGAGGAATCAGGAAGTTACGCGCATAACCCGGGCGTACAGAGACTTTATCGCCGAGTGCCCCAAGATTAGGGACTTTTTCAAGTAGGATGAGTTCCATGATGTAAACCTCAGAAAAAACGATTAATTAATCAATAGGATGCGTTAGGCGGGGTTGTAACCTAGGCGTTTTCTAATATTGATCCAGGGATCAAAAACCCCCAAGAGGGCAATCAATAACAACATCGGCGCTATAAACATTAGCGCGATATAAACACCAATCAACCAAAAACGGCCCGAAGGGCTGCCGCCACAAACGGCATGGATAATGGCAAAACCCGTGACGATGAAGCCCATGAAGACCGGCAGCATCAAGTTTGCCGCAAATATCCCAACATCACCCCCAAGAAGAACGCCGCTTAAGATAAGAATCAGGATCAAGCTGGCCCACTTAGGTAGCCCTAAACCCAAAAACTCTGGACGAAAGCCGCCAGGGTTATAAAGCGTTGCTTGCCACCATCGAGCAATCAAAAGGCTGATCAGTACAGAGAGCACTGATCCTGCAGCAATAGCACCCGTTGCAAAGCGAGAAAACATCTTGACCGTGAGGTTCAGACGATCTCCATCAACGCTCTCGGGAGACTGCGCCAACATGGGCTTCATCGCCTCAAGCAGCTGTGTGTCCCAAAACGAAGTCGGGTCATCGACGATGGCATAAAACCCCATCACGCTGATGACTCCCAAGCCAGCGGCCGTCATCACAGAGAGTGATAGTTGGGTGGTTTCGCGCAATACGAGGGAAACTAAAATCACAGGAATCCACATGATCAGGCAAAATCCTATGGCCTGTAGGGCGTCTCCCATCACTAATTGGCCCGCTAACGCGACCAAGGGCAAAGCACCCAACATCAGCAAAAGTCCTTCACGACCACCCCGCCTTAGGGTAGGTAATGAGATAGCTGCCGATGCCAGCAAACTCGCCAGCGATAGGAGCCAAGACACGATCATTAGGGAGGAAATCACCAGGATGGCCTGTGATTTACCCCGCATAACAAATCGCGCTAATGCGCCCACAATCAATGCCCCTCTATCTTTCAGCCAACTGGCTTATTCGTGACTGTCGCAGAACGGCAGTAAGGCCAGGAAACGAGCCCGCTTGATGGCGGTAGCCAGTTCACGTTGGTGTTTGACTTTGGTGCCAGTAATACGGCTAGGAACGATCTTTCCAGTTTCAGAAAGATATTCCTGGAGAAGCTCCAGGTCTTTGTAATCGATCAGCTGACCTTCATCGGATGAAACCCGGCTAAAAGTTTTGCGTTTAAATTGACGTGCCATCTCAGTAAAACCTCATTCGTAATTGGATTATTGACGTTAGATCAAGCTTCTTCAGCATCAGCTGGTGTCGCCTGGTCGACATCATCGTCGCTGTCGTTATCACGGAACGTGGGTGGTTCCTGATATTCAGAGCGCGCCATCGGTGATGGCTCAGTGACAGCGGCATCCTTACGGATGGTAAGGCTACGAAGAACGGCATCATTGAAGCGGAAACCGCTCTCAAGTTCGTCCAAGGTGGCCTGATCGCATTCAATGTTCATCAGAACATAATGCGCCTTGTGAATTTTGTTGATGGGATAAGCCAATTGACGGCGGCCCCAGTCTTCGAGTCGATGGATCTGCCCGGTGACCAAAATCAACGCCCGATAACGTTCCAGCATCGCTGGAACCTGGCCGCTTTGGTCAGGGTGTACCATAAAAATAATTTCATAATGTCGCATGGATGCTCCTTACGGTTAATAAAGCCTCCCGCTGAACGGTGAGGCAAGGAGTGACACTTAGGGTAAGTGCCAACTAAACCCTCGAATTATAAAGCGATTTATGCTTGCTCACAAGTCT
>JBEIRQ010000329.1:0-2357 GCA_040375885.1 Methylococcus sp. | reverse complement strand
TCCTCGAGGACCTTTCGCATCAGAATAATTAAAGGTGGATGCAGCCTCAGCACTTCCTTGAGGACACTCTCGAGTTTTGGGATCTGACGTAAAGATTCGAAGGTCACAGGCTCCGTCTCACCAAAGAGTCCATCGATTTCCTCAATGACCTCTTTCATCCAGTCGGGATGGCGCAGAAGCTCAATCAGAACCCACGCGGTTGTCCCTGAGCTGGTATGGTGGCCTGCGAAAATAGTCGCAATCAACATCCCCGTGATTTCATGAGGCGTCAGCTTGGTGCCATCTTCATAGGTCGCATCAATGAGTGTCTGAAAGACATTGGGGCTATCCGAGCGATCCTTGGCGCGCCGCTCCATAATCTCGGTAACCAAGGCTTGAAGCCTCACCCTGGCCTGATCTCGGCGGCGAAACACCGGGAGCGGAAGATTCGGAAAAACATAGGCGATGGGTTTGATGCCCTGCTCTAGATCGTGATAAATCTCAGCAAATTCCTTATTCAGTTCATGCCGAAATTCTGGCCCTAAAAGACAATGGCTCGAGGTGTAGATCGTTAATTCCTTGGTGAATTCGAGAAGATCCATCTCACCTGATTCACCCCACTCACTAATCAGGCCCTCCACTTCTTCAACGATGATTTCAGAATAGGTCCTCATCGGCTTATCACGAAGAGCCGGCATCAGCATCTGAAGCTGCTGATTCTTCTTCTTAATCGGAGCATCGAAAACAACGCCATGACCAAAGATCGGCGTCATGATTTTGTAAGCCGCGCCCTGATCCAAGGTTTCATCAGCGGCACGATAGAAAGCTTCAGAGGCTTTTTCGCCCGTGAGCAGCACCATATCCTGATGGAACATCTTGAATTCAGCGATATCGCCCAGCTGGTCACGAAGGGCCATCATGAAGCGGTGTGGGTTCTTGCCAAAATCGAGGATATGACCAAGGAGTGGCCAGGCCCCTTTAAGAACGGGAGGGAAACGCTTGGGCTCTGTTTGCTTTGATGACTGTTGATCCATGGGTGTTAATGAAGACCAAAAGGTGTGGGAGTCTAAAATCACACCATCATAACCGATACCTGCCGACCCTCAGGAGACAGACCCCATTGATCGCGTGAACAAACGAATAGAAAACAACACTTTCTTAATGAGATTAGGTATCATCTGTGAAATATTATCAATCAACTTCTATATCCATTCCCATTGAGACGTTCAGAACTAAACCTTCTTTTGCTCATAGGCTGCCTCATCAGCCTACTCTTCCCCGGGATCAACAGCGCCAGCACCCGAACCTATTACATCGCCGCTGAAGAGATCCTGTGGGACTACGCACCCTCCTACCCGACAGATCCCATGCACCGTATGCCGTTCAAGGAGGCTCAGGACATTTTTTTGCGTTCCGATCCTCAAAATCGAATCGGACACCGCTACTACAAGGCCCATTACGTCGAATACACCGATGCGACCTTCACCCATCTGAAGGAGCGGCCGCCTGAATGGGAACACCTTGGCATCTTAGGTCCCGTGATACGCGCTAATGTGGGCGATGAGATTAGGGTCATCCTCAAGAACTCCCTCAAGGACCATCCGGTCTCCATGCACCCACACGGCGTCTTTTATTCCAAACGTCACGAGGGAACGCATTACGCTGATGGGACAGGCCCTGAAGAAAAACGTGATGACATGATCGAACCCGGTGAACAGTACACCTACGAATGGTCTGTTCCCGAACGTTCAGGTCCCGGCCCACAAGATCCAAGTTCCATTGTCTGGCTCTATCACTCCCATGTCGATGAAGTGGCCGACACCAATGCGGGCCTGATCGGGGCCATCATAATTTCAAGGAAAGGTTTCCTTCAAAATAACGGAAAATTAAAAGGCATTGATCGAGAATTTGTCGTCCTATTTAGTGTGATGGATGAAAATAAAAGCTGGCTCCTTGATAAAAATATGGGTCAGATGGGCTCACTTAATATTAAACCTGACGATCCAGAGTTCGTAGAAAGCAATTTGATGCATAGCATGAATGGCTTCGTCTACAGCAACATCAAAGGCCTCGTGATGAACAAAGGTGAAAAAGTACGCTGGTACCAGATTGCGCTTGGTACGGAAGTCGATCTCCATACGCCGCATTGGCATGGCAACACCTTGACTGAGACCGGCAAACGCGTCGATGTGCTGAATCTCCTTCCAGGAACACATATCACCGTCGACATGACACCCGACAATCCAGGAACTTGGATGTATCACTGCCATGTTAATGACCATATCGAGGCCGGCATGATGGGAAGCTATCTGGTGAGGGAAAACCCTCAAAATAAGGCCGCTAAAGAGGCTTTGAAATCTCCGCATTAAGGGTCGATC
>JBEIRQ010000247.1:0-3120 GCA_040375885.1 Methylococcus sp. | reverse complement strand
CCCCGACGCTTTCCTGCCTTTTGTCGATGGCAAAAACCCAGATGAAATCATTGAGTTGGCTCGCATCGAGGTCAGCAAGCGGATCGCGGCGGGTGATCCGGACCTCGTCAAATACGGAAGCTGGGATAATCTGGTGGGGCTTGGAACCACGGCAGGCGAGGGCAATAGCGATGCCAACCAGAGGACCGCCCAACCACTGAGGAGCAACACCCGCTCAGCGCGCGACACGGCCCCTGAAGCAACACCCGCCTCCCCGGCCGCTCCGTAGTCGCTGTTTGAGACCGGCTCAATCGCTGGTCTCACCTCGGATCTTCAGGGCTTCCCGATAAAGGGTCTCACGCCTCGCGCCGGTGATCTCCGCGGTCATTGCCGAGGCCATCTTGACCGACTGATGCTTTAGAAGGATGGTCAAAATGCGTTCCTGTTCCTGAGTAAGCGCATCTTCATGACGCCTTGGTGGAGATCCTTCGATCAATAAAACAAACTCTCCGCGCTGCATGGCCTGGGATTCAAGGACGCAAGCTTCAGCCGCCCCCGCGGTGGTTTCAACGATGGTTTCAAACCGCTTGGTCAATTCACGCGCAATGACCACTCGTCGATCGGATTCAAAGACCTTGCCGACATCGACCAGGGTTTCAAGGACGCGGTGGGAGGACTCATAAAAGATGAGGGTTCTAAGGTCCTCTTTCAGCGATTCAAAGAGCGTCTGACGGGCGGCTGACTTCCTTGGTGGAAAGCCCTCAAAGGCAAATCGGTGACTCGGAAGCCCGGAGGCCGACAAGGCGGCAATCAGTGCACAAGGACCTGGAATAGGACGTATCACGATGCCCATCGCCCGTGCCGCCCGAACCAAAGGAAACCCAGGGTCGTTGATGAGAGGGGTTCCAGCATCTGAAATCAGGGCCAAGTTATCTCCGGCCAAAAGCCGCTCAACCAGACCTTTTGAAATGCGGTCCTCATTATGCTCATGAAGCGCGATGAGAGGGCGGTCGATGCCATAATGATCGAGCAAAGGTCGACTGTGACGGGTATCTTCACAGGCAATGCCATCGACTCCCTTAAGAACTTCAAGGGCATGAAAGCTTAAGTCCTCTAGATTGCCGATCGGCGTGGCGACTAGGTATAGTAGACCGGCTTCAGGCCTTGTATTTTGGCTCGTTGAGAGCCGCCGACTAGGGATTTTCTCCATGCGAATCTGTCGTTCCTTTGTGTTGCTGTGCCTGTTGGTCAGTCAGGTTGCCTGTCAAGGGGGCCTCCAACGCTTCATCGCCGGCACACCGCCCGAGGACCCCCAAGCCGAAGCCCTCAAGCGATCGGGCCAATTTCAAGGCGCCATACGCCGCTACGAACAATTGGCTAAAACGACCGGCCAGCCGGATCACTATTGGCTCGAAGCGGCCGATACCGCGCTTCGTTCAGGCGATGCGGTAGCGGCACGGCAATGGGCCGACAAACTGAAGGTCCAGAATCTCTCTCAGGCTGACAGCGATCGTTGGGCGCTTTTTTCAAGCCGACTGGATCTCAGTGAGGGCCGGGCACAAGAGGCGCTCGTCAAGCTCAACAGTCTACCGGAACAGCGCCTCTCAGAAGCAGACCAGCGGAATTTTCATGTCCTCAAAGCCTCTGCTCTCAACCAGCAAGGCGATCTTAGTGGGAGCGCCCTCGAACGCATGGCCTTGACTCCACTGCTGAAGCGTCAGGAAGACATCGATCGAAACTTTGAAACGATCCTTGAGACCCTCAAACGTCTCCCAAGCCAGGAGCTCAAGACCTCCTGGCGGCGGCCACCCCCTGAGATGGCCGGCTGGCGGGCCTTGGCGCTGGTCATGAAAACCTCGGGCGACGGGATCGCCTCGGCGCTCAATCAATGGCAGAGCCAATATCCTCAACACCCCGCCGGTGGCCGATTTTTAAAGGGACTCGAAGGCTCATCGAACGAACCCAAGCAAACCTCAAAGGCCCTTGATAAAGGCGCGACGACAGGCCCCTTCATCGGTGTTCTCTTGCCTCAGGAAGGGCCCTACGCCTCCGCGGCTGAGATCATCCGAAAGGGCCTTGAAAGCGCCCATGGCGGTGATTCTCAGCCTCAAAAGCCCGCTCTTCGGGTACTCAACTCCGCGTCCGGGCATCTTTTAGCAGACCTTCACACGCTGGAGAGCGAGGGGGCGATAGGCATCATTGGCCCCCTGATCAAGGAGGATGTCACCGCCCTCATGCTGCAGCCCACCCAGATTCCGGTTCTGGCGCTCAATCAGGTGGAAGGTCAGGCCACCAGGGATTTCTTCCAGTTCGGCCTCACGCCTGAGGATGAAGTCGAACAGGTGGCCGCTAAAGCCTTCGCCGATGGTCGTCGTGACGCCAGGATCCTTTACCCTGAAACCGCCTTTGGCCACCGATTGGCAGAACACTTTAAGCACGCTTGGCGGGATCTTGGTGGCAGCCTTGTCGATGACAGGGCTTATCAAGAGGCCGCTCAGACGACGTTCAAAGATCAGGCCTCATTGGGACCTTTAACGGCGGCTGACATGGTGTTTTTAATCGCTGACCCCAAACAAGCGAAGACCCTGGTGCCCATGCTGAATGACGCCCATGCACCCAAGATCTACACGACCTCTAAAATCTTTGAGGACCTTCGTGATGATCTGAGCAACCAGGCTCTGAACGGGGTGATCTACTGCGATATGCCGGCCCTTTTGGCCACACCAAAGGAGGATCACGCCGAGTCCGCACGCCTCATCGCTTTTGGCCGTGATGCCTACCGGATCCTTTCAGAACTTAAGACCCAAAGGGTCGATTCTGATTGGCATTTGGAGGGTGAGACCGGTAGGCTCCACATCAACGCGGCTCATCAGATCAAGCGGGATCTCACCTGCCGCGAATGGGTAGGCCGTCGTCCTGAAGAGGCCGCGCCTCAGGGATCGAATCGATGATTCACGCGACACCTTCTTAGCCAATCTCTTTGCCATCCTTCCTCCATGAATCAACAAGCCCGTATCTTTCAACAATTTTCAGCACACCAGGAAACGGTTCAGGAAACGCTGCTACGGCTGAGCGACCGGATTTAAGCCGCGGCGATTCTCCTTTCAAACTGCCTTCTCGACGATGGAAAGATCCTCACAT
>JBEIRQ010000411.1:0-1544 GCA_040375885.1 Methylococcus sp. | reverse complement strand
GACAAGAAGGCCGCCGACTTCCGTGAGGAAGTTGAGCGATTGCATTCTCAGCGGCGCCCGCTTCCGCGTCCAGCGGCTTTTGATGAAGGGCTTCCGACAGAGCCGGGTGCCTTCCAGACATTTCGACGTGAATTTCAAAAAAAGTCGAGTGATCCCAATAGTGATGGCAAGGATCAAAGTTCAAACGCCCCCTATGCGTCTTATGACAGTGCCTTTAGAGCTAAAAGAGCCTCAAGCGTTGAGGGACGCGTGGCGCCTCGGGATGAATGGGCTGAAAATCGTCGTTCTTCAGCGGCGACTTCGGAGACACGATATGGCCGAGCGTCAACGGGTGACGGCTCGCAGCGCCATTCAGATGGCGGGAGCCACAAGGGGGCCTATGAGGTACGTCGGGGTGAGACGCTTTACGAGGTGGCCAGAAAACATTCGGTGGACGTCGATGATCTCGCAAAATGGAACCACATTTCGCCAAGGACCCAGGTTCAGGCAGGACAAAAGCTCGTCTTAATCGATCCTCAAGAGGAGGCCTCACCTGCTCATGGCAAGTCGCGTTATGCCGAAACGGATCGGCAAGCGAAAAAAGCAGTTCATGAAACCCTTCCTGCTAAGGGACGCCAGACCGTTGCCCATGAGAAGGCGCCGGCCGCGCATCAAGAGAGCCAGGCTAAGGGCAGCAGCAAAGGGGGAAAGGCCACGCATCCTGCTGTTTCTAAGGATCGTGAGACCACGCCGCACAAGAAGACTGAGAAGAAATCACATCGATGACCTTCATCCGCCTTGTATTTCGGATGATTTGGCGCAATAGTGTTCTTATGGCCTTTTTCACAGAACGTCCCGTTGCCTCCGATGCTTGAATCCCTGACCCCTCCGCCTATGAACCCTGAAGATCTTCTGAAGTTGGTGCTAGCTACCCTCGATGATGGGAAGGGGCGTGATGTTTTGGTGGTGGATGTCCGTGGTAAGACCAGCATGACCGATTACATGGTGGTTGCTTGTGGAACCTCCGAGCGGCATGTGAAGTCCTTAGCCGGTCATGTCGCTGAGGAAGCCAAGAAGCACGATACGATGCCACTCGGCGTCGAAGGTGAAGATGTCGGTGAATGGGTCCTCGTTGATCTTGGTGATGTGATTGTCCACGTCATGAAGCCCCAGATCAGGGACTTCTATCAACTCGAAAAGCTTTGGCAGGGCGAAACGGTGCCACCCCATATGGGTTTGCCATCCTCTCCGGCCATTGAACGCTGGATGCGGTGATCGTTGGGTTATGCGGAGGCCTCTCGGAGACAGGGCTTCATTTCTAATCAGCTGGCACCTTTTCTTCGGTCTCCATGATTTCTGAACATCAGCGCTGGACACCGACTCGTCTCAGAGATCGCCTGGTCTTGCCGATCTCCCTAGTGATTCTCGTGACCCTGGTTGGAACCGCCGGTTACTATGGGCTGGGGCAGCGACAGGATGCGACGCTGTTGGATGCGCTCTTTATGACCATCATCACCATTACCACCATTGGGTATGGGGAGGTGATCCATCTTGATGAAGCCGGT
>JBEIRQ010000376.1:0-1992 GCA_040375885.1 Methylococcus sp. | reverse complement strand
GTTCCAAGAGGCTGTCTATGGCATCGTCGATTGTGGTTCCTTGCTTTGGCATCTGCAGAACGAAAAAATTATTCATATCCTTGGTACGGCGTTTTACCATCCTATCCTCCCCCTGATTCCAGAGGCTGACTGGGAGGCGCAGATCAATCGCTGGCAATTGATGGCGCGTCACCTTTTCTGGCGTGAGAGTTACCCAGGGTTTTGGCCACCTGAACTAGGGTTTTCGATGGAGATGATTCCCTATTTGGCTCGGTTGGGTTATCGCTACGTGGTCGTTGACAGCGATCAGATCGTTCCATTGACCGAGATGAATGATGCCGATCGCGCATTTAGCGCTCATTTGGCACGATTCAATGATTCGTCTATGGTGGTTATCCCGCGTGATCGCTCCCTGTCTGAAGCGCTTTCTGCTGGAATGAGCTATCGTGATTTTGAAGCGGAGGTCGTCTTGAGAACCCGGCCCTGTCAGGGGCAACCCCTAGTGATGACCGCCTGTGATGCCGAAAATGGGCCCTGGTTTAGAAATACCAATGCCACAGAGAATTTTTGGGGGGCTTTTTATGAACCTCTTTTGTTGGCCGCAAAGGCTTCGGGGCCGATTCAGCCGATCCACCTCCATGAAGTCCTCGATCGAGACGCGCCATTTGGGGAAGTGGAGGTGATATCTGGCTCCTGGAACATCGACGCCAAAGAAGGCTCAGGGTTTGGACGTTGGACAGCGACGCCATCACAGCAGCTCACGCTTGACCGCCTAAGACGCGTTAGCCTCGCCCTTCACGAGGCCTTTCAGGAAGCGAGTCTCCGGGAGATGGGGGGGCAGGAGAGTCAGGCCCTGGAGGAAGCGCATGATCATCTTTTGCGCGCTGAAACCAGTTGTAATTTCTATTGGGGTGATGATTGGGTGGCGCGCGCTCATCGCGATTTGGACGCTACCGAGACGACCCTTCAAAAGTTTTGCGCAAAAAAATACCTCATGGATGCCGATCCTGGCTGGTTTGTTGGTGCCTGATCAAGCCTTAGTTTGCGCCCATACATTCGAGAATATTCCCATCGGGATCTTTCAAGAAAAAGACTGGCCGTCCTGATCGGCTGACTGTTAATTCAAGGCCCCACGCCTCGGCTTTTTGCTTCAAGGCCAAAACATCGTCGATATAGAGTGCGATGTGAGGCCTTTCACCCGGATAGAGGGTCTCTTTGCCACCACTGACGTCGCCCTTGGCGACAATGAGGTGTATCTGCTGAGACCCCGCGGCGTACCAGACGCCCTCAAACGGCTTGTCTGGACGTTGAAGTATCTCCTCAAGACCCAGAAAATCTTCGTAGAAGGATCTGGCTTTAGCCAGCGATGAGACAATAATCGAGGCATGGTGGACCCCAAGGATGGTCATAGGGCCTCCTTTTTTTTCGCCTCGTTGATGGCTACAACGGTCTCACTATTGAATTTTTCGCGAAGGAAACGCCCGTGAATCAGGAGGCCTTTGGCATCCTCAACAAAAAGACTCCTCGAGAAATCATGAAGCGTTTGATCAAGGAGCGTCAATTGTTCAAGAAGGTGCATTTCCGCGGTTCCACCCTGCCGGATCGATGCCGAGCGAGCAAGCGATTCAGGGAGCTTCAGGTATTCCTTTAAAGTGTCTGGTAGATAGTCAAAGGCAATCCGCTGGATATCATGAGGCCTGGTATCTAGAAGATCACTCTGGTATCCATCGAGCCTTGAAAATAGAAACCGGAGACTTTCTTCTATCCGGATTAATAAAGGTGAAGCCTCGCTTAGTTGTCTTTCTTGAAGGGCGCTCTTCAGAGGATCGATCTTTTTTTGCCATGCCAAAAAGGTTGGATGCGGGTGTTGATCTTCTGTCGAAAGTGATGACATAAAGGCATCATCTAAGACCGTTAAGGAGGCATTTAGAAGGTCCTGTTGGATTTCTTGAAGCTGATCCACAAATCGTTGCGCCAATGGCTCAGCATCGAGCTGTCTGAAATCTTCAGCGG
>JBEIRQ010000047.1:0-9009 GCA_040375885.1 Methylococcus sp. | reverse complement strand
TCTTAAACAAAAGCCAACCAAGGCTATCGAGGATGGCGGGATCATCGCGCCGCTTTTCAAGCGCCCGATGAATCAAATCCTCGGCCTCCTCTAACCGCTCTGGGCGATGCTCTACGAGGGAAAAGCCGAGCGCATTCAACGCAGCCGCATCGTCCGGATTTTTATCTAGCACCACACGAAGATCGGACTCCATCACGTCAAAATGACCCAGCTGATCAGCTAAAAGTGCTCTTGAATAAAGTAAATCGGTCTGTTGCGGGGCCTCTTTGAGGGCCTCAGTCAAAAGATCATAGGCCGATGCCGTATCCTTGCCTTTGACCAACAACTCGGCCTCCACAATGTAGAGCTTGGTCTTTTCATCGGGGTAGTCACGCCGCGCCGAGGCAAGACGCGCCCTAGCCTCGGCAAAGCGGCCAAGGCTCATCAGCGAGGAGGCCGCATTAAAGCGAGCATCAAATTCCAGCCCGCCCCCTGAATGGACCTGGTCAAAATGCTTCAGGGCCGTCTCGGCATGACCCAAGCGTGCCTCCATCAACCCCAGAGAAAATTCCGATTGCGGCTGCCAGCGGGGGTCTTTGAGCAACCACTCAAACTCCTTTTTGGCGCGATCATTCGCACCGAGCTCTAACCAAACCGATGCGAGCGCAAATCGGGCATCAGAGAGATCGGTATCGCGCTCAAGAACCTTTGAAAGGGCCCGTTCGGCGCCCTTCAAATCGCCACTTTTAGCCAGAAACTGGCCATAGAGCAGTCCTGCACGCGTATTGGATGGGTCACTCTTAATCGCCTTCTCGAGGCTGATTCGGGCACCACGCGCATCTCCCGCCTGCAATTGGAGCTGAGCCTTCAACATCAGCGCGCGACTCCAGGTTGGACGCATCGCCAAGGCCTTGGCCAGTTCGCTCTCAGCCACCATCAGCGCCCCCTTGTCACTGGCCAGGAGGGCATAGGCAAAATGGAGCTCGGCAACCTCTTTGTGCCTACCCGTCAAGTCCTCCATGACCTTAAGGCCGTCATCACGAGACAGTTCCGCATCGATCCACTTCACCATCTCAATCAGCGTGTTTTCGAGATCGGGATCCTTGAGCTCAAACAGCTTTTGCAGCTCCTGAGAAGCCCCATCAAGGTTCCCCGCCTTGATCTCCAAAATAGCGGTGATCCGGTGCGCCGGGAGACTTTTATGATCAAGCTCTGACCAGACCTCTGCCGACTTGAGGGCTTTATCGGCATCTTTCACGTAGAGCGCGATCTGCGTCGAGCGCTCAGCAACCCGAACGTCTCTGACGATCTCTGAAAGGCGGGCATAGTGATCCAGTGCCACATCAAATTGGCCACGCTGCCCGGCGATCTCTCCAACCAACATCAGATAGACTGGCGCAGCCGTCGCATCGAGATCTTCAACGGCGTTTGTAGCCACCGTGGATTGAGCGGATGCTCCTTGATAACCAACACCGGCGCAGCCGGTGGCCCACAAACCACCTAGCACCATCAAAAACAACAGACGTTTCAGCACGTGAGATTAGCCTCGGTAATTCGAACAAAAAGGGGCAACAGGAGCCCCAAAAACATCCTGAAAAGAGCACCGAATAACGACTCGGCGGTATCAGGGCCGTCCTTTCGGTGATTAAAACCTCATGGAGCGGTGGGGCAATTACCCCGAGCGGGCGTTTATCCTCTAAAATTATATTCTGAAAGTATCACCCCGCGAGCCGAATGGCCATCATAACCCTCGGATTAAACCATCAAACAGCCCCCATCTCGGTCCGGGAACGGCTAGCTGTTCCTCAAGACTTTGTGGTGAACACCCTCAGAAGGCTGAGGGACCTACAAGGCGTCGAGGAAGCAGCCATCTTATCAACCTGCAACCGGACCGAGTTTTATTGTGGCGTCAGCGACCGCTCACCGGAATCTCTGGTCGATTGGATCGCTCGTGAACAGCGGGTCAATCGCGAGGATTTTCAGCACTACCTCTACACCCACACCGATTCGTCCACGATACGCCACATGTTTCGCGTCGCTTCCGGACTTGATTCGATGGTTCTCGGCGAACCGCAGATTCTTGGGCAAATGAAATCGGCCTACCAAACTGCGACCGAAGCCGGCACCATCGGGAAGACTCTCGGCAAACTCTTTCAGCATACCTTTGCCGCCGCTAAGAAAGTGAGGACTGACACCGCCATCGGCAACAGCCCCGTCTCCGTGGCATTTGCAGCCATCCGCCTGGCCCAGCGAATTTTCGAGGATCTAAGCCAACAAACCGCGATCCTGATCGGCGCCGGTGAGACCATCGAACTGACCGCACGACACCTCACCGAAAGCAGGATCGGTGAACTGATCATCGCTAACCGCACCTACGACCGCGCCCATCTTTTAGCCCAACAGTTCAATGGCTTTGCCATCTCACTTTCAGAGCTTCCCCAACATCTGTCGCGGGCCGATATCGTGGTCTCCTCGACAGGAAGCCCACTGCCGCTCCTTGGCAAAGGCAGTGTCGAGAGCGCGATTAAAGCGCGCAAGCACAAACCCATGTTTATGGTTGATCTGGCCGTTCCCCGCGACATCGAACCTGAAGTTGCGCAGTTGAGGGATGTCTATCTCTACACGGTGGATGATCTCCGGAACACCATCCAAGAAAACATGCGTTCACGGCAAGAGGCCGCCAAGCAAGCAGAAGAAATCATTGACGTTGAGGTCTCGCACTTCCTCAACTGGCTTCGCGCCCAAGGCGCCACAAGCACTATCCGGGACCTTAGAACACAGGCTGAGCAGCTCAGGGACGAAGTGCTTTTCAAAGCGCTTCAGGATCTTAAGCGAGGACAAGATCCTCAGCAAATCCTTGAAGTATTGGCCGCCCAGCTCACCAACAAACTGACCCACCTCCCCAGCACCCAATTAAAACACGCCGGCACCCATGAGCGTCATGACCTGATTGCTGCCGCCCGAGAACTTTTCCAACTCAAGGACCCGAACTGATTCGTGAAACCGTCCATCCGCCAAAAACTGGAACATCTCTCCCAGCGCTTTGAAGAAATCACCGCCCTGCTTGCAGAACCTGAAACCCAGAATGATCAGGATCGATTTCGGTCGCTGAGCCGCGAATATGCCCAACTGAACCCGTTGGTGACCACCTTTCTAGATTATCTGACGACACTCGACACCATCGCCTTTGCCCAGACCTTGATGGAGGATGAGGATCGTGAAGTCCGCGCCATGGCCAAAGACGAGATGGAAGCGGCGAAGCTCCAAGAAACCGAGTTTGAGCAAGCTCTCCAGGTGCTTCTTCTGCCCAAAGATCCCAACGATGAGCGGAATATCTTCCTTGAGGTTCGGGCCGGAACGGGGGGGGCCGAGGCCGCCCTCTTTGCAGGGGACCTTTATCGCATGTATCTGCGCTATGCCGAACAGAAGGGATGGAAAGCCGAAGTCATGAGCGAAAGCGATGGCGAACAGGGCGGCTACAAGGAAATCATCGTGCGCATCAGTGGTCAGGATGTCTACTCGCAACTGAAATTCGAAGCCGGCGCCCATCGGGTTCAACGCGTACCTGAAACCGAAGCCCAGGGTCGGATCCATACTTCGGCTTGTACGGTGGCCGTTCTTCCAGAAGTCGAGGACGTCGAATTTGAAATCAATTCGGCCGATCTCAGAGTAGATACCTATCGTGCCTCTGGCGCAGGCGGCCAACATGTCAACAAAACCGAATCTGCCATCAGAATCACCCATATCCCGACCGGCGTCGTCGTTGAGTGTCAAGATGAGCGCTCGCAACACAAGAACAGAGCGCGTGCCATGTCGCTGTTGCAGTCGCGTATTCTCTCCGCCGAACAGGACAAGCAGTCGGCGGAGATCGCTGCTTCACGAAAACTACAAGTCGGTAGCGGCGATCGCTCCGAACGAATCAGAACCTACAATTTTCCCCAAGGACGCCTCACCGATCATCGCATCAACCTAACGCTTTACAAACTGGAAGGCATTCTCGAAGGAGACCTTGATCCGATCATTGAACCCTTGATTAGCGAGCATCAGGCTGAACTATTGCAGCAACTTGCCGAGGACTAAGCCCATCAGCCTGGAAACACGGACCATCGGGGAGCTCCTCGAGCGCGCCAGAAGGCGACTGGCTGAGGCTTCAGACTCCCCAAGCATGGATGCAGAGATTCTTCTCATGCATGCGCTTGGGGTCAATCGCAGCTATTTGAGAGCCTGGCCTGAAAGAGCGATCACCTCCAACGCTTTGGCGCGTTTTGAAGGTGGGGTCGGGCAACGCATGGAGGGTCATCCCATCGCCTACCTGATTGGCGAGCGCGAATTCTGGTCGCGATCCTTTATCGTTACACCCGGCGTCCTGATTCCCCGCCCCGCCAGCGAGTTGCTGATTGAACACGCTTTGCGCCTCCTCCAGGATCAACAACCCGCAGAACTCCTTGACCTTGGCACCGGAAGCGGCATCCTCGGCATCACCCTCGCGGCGGAGCGCCCTAAAATCAGCGTCACGGCCATCGACCAGAGTGCCGAGGCGCTCGAGGTCGCGCGCCAAAATGCTGAGCGCATAGCGCCAAACAACATCCGCTTCATTCTCTCGGACTGGTTAGAAGAATGTGATCCCAGAAAGCCCTTCGACCTGATCATCTCTAATCCACCTTACATCCGCGATCAAGACCCCCATCTCACTCAAGGTGACCTTCGATTCGAACCGAGGACCGCACTGGCCTCCGGGGAAGATGGTCTTGATGACCTTCGAATTATCATCAGGGAAGCTAAGGACTATCTGAAGCCCCAGGGCAGCTTGCTCCTCGAACATGGCTATCGACAGGCTCCCGCGGTGGCCAGACTCCTTCAGCAATTCGGATACCGAGACATCACCCATGCCAAAGACCTCGAGGGACATTGGCGCTGCACCATGGCAAGATATGGGGCCACTCCCACCTGAATCCCCCTTGATGGCCATGGCCCAACAACGCATCACTCTCTCCCGCCAGCTGACCAACCAGCTCCTCGCCCTTGCGCAAGCCAGAGGGCCTGAGGGCCTGACCGGGGTCATTTCAGGGGCACAAGGCCAACTCCAGAACTTTCATGCGGTCAATCCAGCCATGGCGGCGGCAGAAAAGGCCCTTCAAGACAGACTCGCCCTATTGGGTGAAAAGATCACGGCGACCGTTCACAGCTATCATGAAGGCCTCCCCACCCTCCAAAGGGACCTCCCACCCATGTCGCTGAAACCAGACCTCCCTCACCTCATGGTGACCACGAATATCAAGGGCGTCCTTGAAATGAGGGCCTTTGAGCTCTTAAGCGATGATACGCCTCAAGAAATCCCTCTTAGCCTTCGGGAGGAAAGCGTAAAACAACCTTCTTAACCTGCCGCTAAAAAGATCTGGATCTAACTAAAACGCTGGTGAAGCGGGCTCTGACGAGGGAAATGAGCCTTCAGAAATTCCATCTGATCACTTAAAACTCGACGCCCCTGAAGATAAACGTATTCGGCGTGGGTTGGGGTAAAGGGTATAGCCAGTAACTGCATCCCGGCCTGCTCCGGGGTCCGCCCCGCTTTATGATTGTTGCATCGCTTGCAGGCAGAAACCACATTTGACCAAAGATCCCTGCCGCCCTGACTTAAGGGCTTAACATGATCCCTTGAAAGATCAGAGTGACGGAACTGAAAGCCGCAATAAAGACAAAGATGATCATCCCGCCGGAACAAGGCGGGATTATTGAGAGGCGGCGTGTAATTTTGGGTAAAACCCAGAGAGCGCTTGTGCTGATGGTTCGTTGCGATGATCGAATGGACCACGATGAGGCTTTGCCGGCCACTTTTGGCATTGACTCCACCCCTGAGGGTATAAAGTGGGCTGCCACAACTGTAGGCCACCATATCAAGATGATAGAGCTTGGCGGCATCTTGGTAACCGAGCCACTCCAGCGGCATCCCGGACGCATCTGTTCGCAACACCTGTAGCTGACAAATCTGCATGGGCCCTCCTCCCGTTAGAATTTTAGTTCGTTATCATTCGAGTGAATAAGCAATTGATTTCAATCTGTCTTCTGCGGCACAGTGTATGCAATTTCAGGCGCGAGAAGAAACCCTTGAGATCTTCATCACCGCGTCGGCCTCATGCTGGTAAAGAGCGCTCAGCGACCATGACCCCTCTCTCACCACGCCTCGACCCTTGAGACAGCGCATTCTGCCATCGGTTGCAATAGACGACATGCCCACCGTTTTCAATATCGCGCTCCCCGTGCCCATGCACCGGATCTTTGACTATTTACCGCCTGAAGGACTTGAGGCGCATAGCGTTCAGCCTGGGGTCCGGGTCGAGGTTCCCTTCGGCCGTAGCCGTAAAATCGGCATTCTCCTCGGGATTAAAGACACCTCCGACATTCCGAATGACCGACTAAGAGCCGCCTTATCCATTCTTGATAGCGCCCCCCTATTAGGCCCTGAAGACCTTGCTCTACTGACCTGGACCAGTCGTTACTATCATCACCCTCTCGGTGAAACCCTCTTCTCAGCGATGGCGGTTTCGCTCCGCAAGGGAGGAAAAAGCCTGCCCGCTCAAGAACAACGTCTGGTTTTGAGCCTACAGCCTGAGGGTCCGGGCTTCTCAAAAAAAGCGCCCCGCCAAAGCGAACTGCTTCAACACCTCCATCAATCAAATGATGGCCTTTCAAGAAGCGAACTCGCTGCCGCTCATCCCCAGTATCCCGCAGCAGCAAGCGCCCTAGTCAAAAAGGGTCTTGCCACCTGGCAGACGGTCATCACCGAGGAGCGCCACCCCGACCCCTCGCCACCCCTTTGCGCACCACCCGAACTCAATGTTCATCAGACCAAAGCGGTTGTCCATATTTCGGCGCGCCTCGATGCCTTCAATGTCTTCCTTCTTGAAGGTGTGACGGGCAGCGGTAAAACCGAGGTTTATCTTCGCCTGACCGAGAAGGTTCTAGCCCGGGGGCAGCAAGTCATGATTTTGTTGCCTGAAATCAACCTCACACCCCAACTGGAGTCACGCTTCAGGGCTCGCTTTGATGCCAAACTTGCGATCTTCCATTCCGGCCTTCCCGAGGGCCAGCGCCGCGACGCCTGGCTCTCGATTCAAAGGGGCGATGCAGCCATCCTTCTCGGGACCCGATCTGCCGTTTTCACGCCGAGCCCTCACCTCGGCCTGATCATTCTGGACGAAGAACATGACAGCTCATTTAAACAGCAAGAGGGGCTTCGTTTTTCTGCGCGCGATATCGCCATCATGCGCGCCAGAAGATTGGGACGCCCCATCGTCCTAGGCTCAGCCACGCCCTCGCTTGAGAGCCTTGCCAACGTTGATGCGGGCCGTTACCACCCGGTGTCGCTCCCAAAGCGAGCAGGCACCGCCAATCCACCTCGCTTCGAAACGATCGATATCCGCGCACAATCGCTTCAGGAGGGGCTGTCATCCCAACTCGTTCAAAGAATGAGGGAGACCCTTTCGCGCGGCGAACAAGTCCTTTTGTTTGTTAATCGAAGAGGGTTCGCCCCGACCCTGATCTGTCACCAATGCGGCTGGGTAGCACCCTGCCCAGATTGCGATGCAAGGCTTGTGATTCACCAAAAAGAGCTTTGCCTTCGCTGCCACCATTGCGGCCTTGAGACGCCCCTTCCGACCCGCTGTCCTGCCTGCGGGCAGGCCGTACTGAAGCCATTGGGTCTTGGCACGGAACGGATTGAGGAAGTCCTAAAAACCCTTTTTAGCGATCAGCGAATTGCGCGCATCGACCGGGACAGCACCCGCCATAAGGGGGCTCTCGACCGGGTTCTTAACGCCGTTCACGCGGGCCAAATCAATCTTTTGGTCGGAACCCAAATGATTGCCAAGGGCCACCATTTTCCTGGCGTGACTCTAGTTGGCATTCTCGATGTCGATGCCGGACTTTTCAGTACCGACTTTCGGGCAGGGGAAAAAACCGCTCAACTGATCATCCAGGTCGCGGGTCGGGCCGGCAGAGAGGAAAAACCAGGAACCGTGCTGCTCCAGACCCGGAACCCGGGCCACCCCCTACTACAAACATTGATTGAGGACGGGTACCCCGCCTTCGCCGCCGACTGCCTGAAGGAGCGGCGGGTAGCGGGACTCCCGCCCTTTTCCCATCAGGGGCTGATTCGATGTGACGCCCTGGTGAGTCAGGATGCCGAAGCCTTTTTGACGCAGCTGAGGGACCGCGTCGACTCCAATCCCTCTTCCGTGATGGTGCTAGGCCCTGTCCCTGCCCCGATGGCGCGAAGAGGGAATCGCTTCCGCTGGCAACTGTTACTCCAAGCCCCTCAGCGAGGTCAGCTGCATGCTTTGCTGGACGTCATAACAGCGTCTGCCGAAACCATCACCTCACGACATCGGGTTCGCTGGTCCCTCGACATTGATCCGGTGGATCTTTTCTAAGGGATCAGGTCCCCGCTGATCGCTTGCAGCCCGCCAATCATAGGCCCCCCTCAGTTTGACTGGAGGGATGACTGTAATTCTGGAAAAATGGGCGGGCCTTAAGTTCAAACCGCGCTTAAGGCCAGGGCCAAGCTGACCCACGTCATCGCGTCAAAACAATAACCAGTCGATCTAAATTACAACGAGGAAAACGACATGACGGATACCAACACTCCCACCGAAGCAGTCAAGAAGACCCGCAAGGCTCCCACCGAATCAGCCGCCACGACACCGGTTGCGCCGATGAGCCTTCGGGAACTGATCGTGGGTGATGAAGCGATACTCACCACGATCACCGCGCTCACCGACAAGCTCTTTGCGGACCCCAGAATCAACTATGTGCTTTTTGGCGTCAGCCGCTCCGATATGGGAGACCATAACAAGGCTTTTCTCTCTGTGCTTTTGAAAGAAGATGAAGAAGCGCCCACCAGCGATCTCGGAGAAGCCTTTTCAAAGCTTCTGGAGAAGGGTCTGAAAAAGAGCCACATTACGCTGATGTTTGACCACCTAAGAGACACCCTAAAGGAAATGAAACTCTCTGATGACGCCTCAGAGATCCTTG
>JBEIRQ010000256.1:0-3048 GCA_040375885.1 Methylococcus sp. | reverse complement strand
ACGTCGTCAACCCCAGTCCGAGCATGCCTTGGTGCCTCGAGCCTCCTTTGATGACCCTCCTCGATTCCATCGAAATCGCGAGCGATCTAAACCTCGTAAATCCCCGCTTTCCCGTGCAGTACGTCAACCGTCCGCATCTCGACTTTAGAGGCTACAGCGGCACGATGGCCTCTGGCATTTTTAGAGCGGGCGACCCCATCATGGTCCTGCCTTCGAGAAAAACCAGTCAAATAGCGACGATTCATACCTACGATGGCCCCCTTGAGGAAGCATTCCAGGGACAAGCCGTGACCATGACCTTAACCGATGAGATTGATGTCAGTCGAGGCGACACGTTGGTTCGTCCCGACGACCAACCCCTTTTTGAAAGCAATTTTCTCGCCCATGTCGTCTGGATGAACGAGGCGGCCCTAGTGCCTGGCCGCCAATATCTCATCAAGCACAATACCCGGTCGGTGACCGGCTGCTTCCGGGAAATACGTTATCGCATCGACGTCAACACACAGACCCATCACCCTTCGACACAGCTACACCTGAATGAGATCGGTCTCGTGGATGTGGCTCTAAACAGCCCTATTCCCTTTGATCCCTACAGTGTTTGTAAGGGAACCGGTGCCTTCATCATCATTGATCGGCTGATAAATGCAACCGTTGGGGCTGGAATGATTGTGGGGTTGTCTGATATTGAAGATGAACTCGGGCCGGTAACCCAAGAGGAATATGAAGCGCGATTTGGACAAAAGGCAACCATCCTATGGCTGGGTAGTGATCAAATTCAACTCGCTGAAGAAACCGGACGCCGCCTATTCAATCTCGGCCATGCTGCGATCGTGTTGGATGATCCTTCTCTACAATCTGTCCTCTATCCCGTGACCCAACAACTGCTTCGTGCGGGACTCTTGGTGCTCAACGCGATCGACGGCGAACGCCCCTCTAGCGAGGATCATCTTGACGTGCCAAAATCGCTTAAGACTCCCGATGCGCTTATTGACTGGTTGAAAGATCAGCGAATTGTCTCCTAAGCGCTTTCCCCATGCTCTCGGGTTGTTTGTTGAGATGGCTTGAAGTAACACCCTAACGAGACCTGGCCCCCCCATGAGAAGGCCCGAAAACATACGCTACTGGCTAAATGAACATCCGCCAGCCCAAATTTCATTGTTGCTGGCCATACAGCAACTGTCATTCCTTGGGGTGTACCTGGTCGTTTCACCCATCTTTGCTCGAAATCTGCAACTTGACCATGATCAATCCATTCAACTGATCGCCTCCACCCTGCTCGCATCAGCGTTCGGGGTCCTGCTGCAACGCATGCAACGCTTTGGGATCGGCTCAGGCTATTTCTGCCCCCTGCAAGCCACCTCCTCGACCTTCGGTGCCTTAGTATTAGCCAAATCGTTAGGCAGTATTGCGACGATGTTCGGTGCGGTCACGGTTGTCGGTCTGAGCCAAATTGTTTTTGCTCAGATCTTTTTGCGGTTGAGATCCATCTTCACTATTCAAATTGCTGGCATTGCTGTCATGCTGATCGGCCTAGGGCTCGGTCACAGTGGCCTTAAGTTAATTATTCAACCTGAAGCCGGTCAGTTTGCCTCTAATAATGACCTCCTCATTTCCATGCTGACCCTTAGCAGCATGATTTTATGTAACGTCTGGTCATCCGGGCTCCTCAAGCTCTTTTCCGCGTTTATTGGACTCCTGACTGGGATTGTGTCCAGCATTTATCTCGGGGTGATCTCGGAGGATGAATGGGATCTCGTCGCTGCTGCCCCGCTCTTTATGGCCCCGGAACCCCTCCACCTCGGGTGGGATTTCAACTGGCACACGGTCCTTCCTGGCGTCGTCACCGGATTATTTTTAGCCCTCCATGGGTTTGGTGCATTGATTGCGGCCCAACGCTTTAGCGATGCCGATTGGAAACGACCTGAAATGCCGCTGATCCGTCAGGGGATCGTTGCTGAGGGGATCACTAATCTCTTTGCATCTCTCATGAATGGTCTCCCCATCACGTCCTCCGGCGGCGGGGTGACGCTTGCGGCGACAACAGGCTGTACCAGCCGATCACTCGCTTATTGGCTCGCCGGGATTATGACGATCATTGGCTTTATGCCCAAGGTGATTGTCTTTTTGGAAATTCTCCCCCCCAGCGTCATGGGTGCGGCCATGATGTTTCTGGCGTGCTTCACCGCGATGACTGGCCTCCAAATCGTGTCATCAAGGCTACTTGATAGCCGTAAAATCATCACGATTGGGTTTGGAATGATGGTAGGCATCAGCTTCGAACCTTTGAGAGACCTCATTTACCATCATATTCCTGAAAGCATGCAGCACTTCATTTTTTCAGGGGTCGGATTCGGGGTCTTTGTAGCCGTCGCGTTATCCGCCATTTTTAGGATTGGGGATCACACCCGTTTGCGCCGTCGGTTCGATGCCCACCACAGCTCCATCGATGATGTGTCAAGCTTCTTAATCGATCAAGGCAAAGCTTGGGGGGCCCGCCCTGAGATTGTAAGGAAAGCAGAATATGCCACCTGGCAAGCGTTCGAAATCCTGACCGAACATGATCTCCTCAAAACAGATCCCGATGGAAAGCAGGCCGAAATTGAACTCGAGACGGTATTTAACGAATTCACCTTCAGCGTACTGATTCGCTATCGCGGCCAATCGGTTCCTCTGGCCATGCATCCCCCGACGCATGAAGAGTTTCTATTAAACGATGACGGCGTACTCCAAATGGCCGGATATCTATTGCGTCGTCTCGCCGATAGCGTCTCGATCAGAGATACCAGCGAAGGCTGTATCTTAAAGCTTGTTTTTTCAGACTAGAAAAACCTTTCAAAAGGTCCCTCGTTGATTCATTCAAAGAGGCCGCCATCTCTCTCCATCAACCACAGAATAAGAGCACAAAGAGACCTTTGGCCTTAGAGTCAATCTTCCTAATAGGATCTTCAAATCTATCCCATACAAAGAATGAACCTATTTCATCAGAATGCCGTCTGATGAAGTGTACCTTTGATATACAATGAATGTTATGGGTCCTTCCTTGAAGGT
>JBEIRQ010000386.1:0-1928 GCA_040375885.1 Methylococcus sp. | reverse complement strand
GGACTTTAGTCACGGCTGTATTCGTGTTCAAGATCCCTTAAAGCTCGCTGAATGGGTCCTTCAAGATAATGGCGATTGGCCGCGAGAACGCATTGAGGTGATGATTAAAGGCGATCAGACCAAAACGATCAGCCTTAAAAGGCCCATCCCAGTTTATATTCTTTATTCAACGGTCATGGCTGACCAGGGAGGGCGAATCAGCTTCTTTGAGGACATCTATGGTCATGATCGAACCCTTCAGGTGCTCTTAGCTAAAGGCCCCCCTTATCTGCCGGCGGCGGCGGTGCCTAGTCGGCCATGAGGTCGAAGACGAGTTCGATGGTTTTTCCGGTGTCGGTATTGAGTGCGGTAAAGGTCGCCGCCTGATCGTCCATGCTGACGCATTCGATTTCAACGGGAGGGTCTTCGTAATCTTTAGGGGCGATCTCGAGTTGGTCCATCAGCCGCTGGTTTTCTTCGGCGGACAGCTCCATGTTCCCTTCATCATCAATCCGCATAGGGATGAGCTCCTGATCAGGTCTACCAGTGACGGATGTTGCCGGTATCGAGATGGACAAAGTTTGAGCGGGGGTAGTAACCCACGCCGCCCATAGCCAAGGCTAATCCAACAGACCGTAGCTCCCGGGTGCTGATTTCGTCCATCCTGATATCTACGGCCTTGCCTTCGATGTGCATGCTGTGTTCGGCGACGCCGGAATGAAAGCCGCGGAGCCAGCTGTTGGTCTCTGGGGATCGGTATCCCGATAGGATCTTGAAAGGACCGGTCGCACCGGTAAAGGCAGAAATCGCAAAAAAGATATCAATTAATGCGGGGTCCATTTCTCGAACTTCATCGGCATGATGGTCCCGGAGCAGGCTGCTGAAGCGGAGGCGGGTTTCCCGGTCGTAGTCCTTTTCAGGACAGCAGCGGATGGCCAGCTCCTCGTCGGTGTGGACATTATGAAAGCGAAGGGTCCTCTCACTCCCGAAGTTCGCTGCTCGAGCGGGGGATCCTTGGAGAAGGAGGCTGCCTGCGGCGGCCATCGAAGAGGCCTTGAGAAAATTTCTCCGGGTGATGATGCCGGAGGTGGCAAAAGGTTGGGTAAGAATGCGGGTATCTGGATAACTCATAGGCAATGACCTTGACGACCACGGAGTCGGTCGGGTGACGCATGAGCATCAAGGAATTCTCCGCCGCTGATCGTCTCCAATCGTCCGCGGGGAATTTCTGGATGCTAGGGCGGGAATCAATTTCCTCGCTATTGGGGCCACTCTACTGGGCTATGAAGGCAGGTTCAAGGGGTTTAGTCTGCAACATTAAAAGCAAGTTTGATGCCAATAAAACGCCTGTTTAAACGCAATAAACCCCTTTTGGCGGTGTTCGTGGCCCTAAAAATCAGTGTTTCATCTAGAGAAATAGAGAGTTTCTTTTATCGAAGCGCGATGTCATCAAAGGTTTTTGCAACAGCATGCTGTTCTGAGTGGGTGGGTTGGTTTTCTCGAATTAATTGGGTCGTCGCCATTCCGGCAGCCCTCGCGGCATCGAGTTCGGTTCCGATGTCCGATAAAAAAAGGATGCTGGAGGCGGGTTGTCGGGTTGCTCTCGCGATGGCCCTATAGGCTTCTGGATCTTGCTTGGATCCGATATGTGTGTCAAAAAAATCGGAAAATAGCGGTGAGAGGTCGCCTTCCTCGGTATGCCCAAAGAGGAGTTTTTGGGCTTTTACAGAGCCCGATGAAAACACGTAGAGTTTGTGTCCTTTGGAGGCCCAGTCTTTGATCATTCTGGCCGCTTCTTCATTAAGGTGTCGGTTGAAGTCGCCTTGTTCATAGCCTGCCTCCCAGATGAGCCCTTGCAGGGCTTTGAGCGGTGTGACCTTTTGATCTTGATCAATCCACGTGAGTAATTGGTCTATGGCTTCTTGTTGCGACAGAACAGCGCCTTTGAG
>JBEIRQ010000096.1:0-6341 GCA_040375885.1 Methylococcus sp. | reverse complement strand
TAACTTCCATGACATTTGGGATCGTGAAGCCACTTAAATATGAGGCCATGTTGCGGTTGCTGAGTGGCACGGTCACCCTTCTTCTCTTATTCCAGGGAACATCAGGAGCAGCCACCCAAACGGCCTCGTCACTGACACTTGATACCCTCCTAACCACCTTAAAGGAGAACCCCTCTAGACGTGTCAAGTTCCATGAATCCCACCGCATGGGGGCCTTAACCCGTCCACTCGAGAGTGAGGGGGAATTAGCCTTTACGCCACCCTCAACGCTCCTCAAGGAAGTGAAGTCCCCAAGGGCTATCACCTATCGTGTGGAGGGCGATAAGGTCTTCATCGATGACCCACAATCATCAGTGAACGAGGTTTTTTCGCTCAGTGATACCGGGGTTCTTGAGGCCTTTATCGAAGCGATTCGCGCGCCACTTGCAGGCGATCTCTTAACCCTTCAGCGGTTCTGGGAACCTCACCTAGGAGGCTCCTTCAAGCACTGGTCATTAACACTCATCCCTCATGATCCAGGCCTTAAGGCCCTGGTGCATCGCGTGACCGTCAAAGGACAAGGAGGACAGATCATCGCCATGTCCATCGAGGAAGCCAATGGCGATTCGACACAGCTCATCTTCAAATCCCAGTGAACCTTCGACGATTGACCTTCATCTGGCTGATGTGGTGTCTATTCGCCTCCCTGGTGATGCTCACTACACCTCGCCAGAGTGACCTCACTTTCTTTCTCCCCAAAAAGCCCAATGTGGTGGATCGGATACTGCTCCAACAAATGCGTGAAGGGCCGGTCAGCCGTCTTACTCTGATCGCCCTCTCTGGAGAGAATTCTCAAATCCGCGCGGAGGGGAGTCGGCGCCTCACCCTAGCCCTTCAAAACGATCCTCTTTTTATCCGTGTCAGTAACGGTGAAGATCCTAAGTTTTTAGAACAGTTTGAAAAAAAACTCTTCCCCTATCGTTTTCACCTAGTAGATCCTTCCCAACAACGCCCCTTTGAACCCGCGGCTTTACATCATGCATTGACGGAGCGTTGGGAAGCGCTTTATTCACCCTTGGCCCCCTTGAGTCAGCGTTGGCTAACCAGCGATCCACAAGGCCTATGGACCCATCTTCTTCTGGGGATGTTGAGCCAACAAGGCCCCCGTCGGGAGGGCGGTATCTGGGTTTCAGACGATCACCAACGAAGCCTCATCCTCGTTGAAACGCACGCCTCAGGATTCGATCTTGAATCGCAACAAAAGGCACAAGAACACATACTGACTGCGTACAAAGGACTCCCCTTCAGTGCGTCACTCATGATGACACTTGGGGGACCCGGTGCGATCAGTGTCGAAACCAATAAAAACATTACACAAGAAGCCACACGGCTGACACTCATCAACAGTGTGTTGGTGATGGGATTACTCCTCCTTGTTTATCGATCATGGCGTTTCTTAGGGTTGGGGCTGATCCCCCTCGTCACCGGCCTTCTAACAGGCGGCATGATGACCTCCCTGGTCTTCGGTCAACTCCATGGGATTACCTTTGGATTTGGCAGTACGCTATTAGGCGTCGCGGCTGATTATCCCAATCATCTTTTCAGCCACCTCGAACGCGATGAGAACCCTCAAAACACCATGAAACGCCTGTGGCCTACCCTCCGCCTTGGCGTCCTCACGAATGTAGCCGGATTTGGTGCCATGCTCTTTTCAGGGTTTACTGGCCTTAGTCAACTGGCCGTATTTGCAGGGTCAGGACTCCTTGCAGCAGCCCTAACCACTCGATACATCCTTCCACCATGGATTCATGCCCCCCCAAATCTATCGTTTCTGAACCAAGGTCTTGGCTTCCCACTTCAGATGGATAATCGCTGTAGAAAGCGTTTATCACTGCTGCCTTGGTTGATTTTGATCACTCTCATAGGATGCTTTTCACTCAATGATGGAGTGATGTTTAATGATGATATTGCTGCTCTTAATCCAGTACCCCCCCAACATCTCAAGATCGATGCCTCGCTTCAAAGGGATTTTAGAAGTCCAGAATTAGGCAAGTTGCTCCTTGTCACCGCCGCCGATCAAGAATCATTACTCAGGACAGCTGAAGACATTGAACCAACCCTCGCTGAACTCAGGAGTAACGGGATTATTGATCAATATGACCTCTTAACGGAGATCCTCCCAAGTCAACGAAAGCAAGCGCTTCGTCTTTCAAGGATCCCGCCTAAGAAGGAACTGATAGACCTAGTCAACCTTGCCCAAGACGGGCTCCCCTTTCGAAAGGGCTTATTTGAACCTTTCATTAACGATGCCGATGATGCCCAAAAAATAGGCTTTTTGGGGCCTGAGGTTTGGGCTGAAACGCCCATGGCCTCGAAAATCGCTACCGCGATGATTCATCTTGAGGATAGTTGGGCTCTAGTGATCCCGCTTCGCGGGGTCACCGATGACGCGTCACTCCAAAAAAAGATTGATGCGCTCCATCTTGATCAAGTCCAATTCCTTGATCTTCGAGCAAGAACAACCCATTGGATGATGCAATACCGCCTAGAGGCTCTGAGGCTCCTAGGTATCGGGCTTTTTGCGATCACCCTGATGCTTTCTTTCGGTCTTGGGAGTTTGAAAACGGCATTGAAGGTTTTAATGCCGGTGATGAGTGCAGGCTTTGCAACCGCGATCATGATGGCATGGTGGTTCAAGGGGCTTAATCTCTACCATCTCGTCTCTCTCCTCTTAGTCATGGGACTGAGTCTCGATCAGGCCCTTTTTTTCAACCGACCGTCTCGAGACACAGAGGAATATCAAAGAACAAGGCTTTCTCTGATCGTCTGCAGCTTAAGCTCCATCTTGGCCTTTGGAACCCTTGCATTTGCAAACGTAGCCATTCTCGATAGCATCGGACTAACCGTCGCCTTAGGGGCATTCCTTGCCGTGTCATTTGCAGCCTTAATGGCCGATGAGCGCCCCTCCTCCCCATCCGCCCTAACATGAAAAGTAAAGGATCAAAGCGTTCAAAGCCCTTAGGATCTATGTGGCCCCTCTCAGTGGTCGACTATACGCTCAGCAATGCCTTAGGCCTGGGTCGTGCGGCAAGTCAAGAGGGCTTCTTGAACCATCGATCAGGCCTCACGCCATGCGATTTTGAAGGCGTTAACTTCGTGACGGCCATTGGTCGTGTCGATGGCATCGAACAACACGCCCTTCCTGAACCTTTCAAGGCTTACGAGGGCCGTAACAATCGACTCGCCCACCTCGGGCTTCTGCAAGACGGATTCATGACGCGCGTCGCGGCACTTCGTCAATCCCTGGGTGCCCATAGGATCGGCGTCCTCTTAGGCACCAGCACCTCGGGTATCCTGGAATCAGAGCGTGCCTACACCCAAAGAGATCCCATCAGTGGCGCTTTACCTGCTGATTTTCATTATCGAGAGACTCAAAACACCTTCGCTACCGCAGAGTTCATTCGGCGAATTCTTCAATTAGAAGGTCCTGCCCTCACCGTTTCGACGGCCTGCTCCTCCAGCGCCAAAATCTTTGTCAATGCGGCGCGTTGGCTTGAGGCAAATCTTTGTGATGCTGTTGTCGTTGGCGGCGTCGATAGCCTCTGCCTGACCACGCTCTTTGGATTTCACTCTCTGGAACTCCTTTCAGAGAAGCCTTCAAGGCCCTGCGCGATTGATCGGAGCGGCATCTCTATTGGCGAGGCAGCAGGATTTGCCATTGTCACCCCATTCAACCCAGAGGTGGGTCGAGTGAGCCTTCTGGGTGCTGGGGAAAGCAGTGACGCGCACCATATGTCTTCACCCCATCCAGAAGGACTTGGTGCGGCCATGGCGATGACGGGCTGTTTAAAAACCGCACATATCGACCCCAAAGAGGTCGATTTCATCCTCCTGCATGGCACCGCGACCCGAACAAATGACGCCGCAGAAGATCGGGCTATCTGTCAGGTTCTAGGGGAGGGAAATAAGGCTGCTTCCATTAAAGGACACATCGGTCACACGCTTGGGGCTGCTGGCATCATGAATGCCCTCACCGCTTGTCTCGCCCTTGAAGGGGGCTTCACACCTGGAACCCTTAATACCGAGACCATCGATCCATCGATTCGCAGTCAAGTGGCACTCAAACCCAACACCCATGAGCCCTTGAGAACGATCCTCAGTAATGCGTTTGGATTTGGCGGAAGTAATGCGTGTCTTTTATTAGGACTCCATCATGACACCTGATATTCATATTATCGGGATCGGTCTTCGCGGGCCTGGGCTCCTAAACTGGCCAACAGCCAAAGAGATTCTGATCCATGGGGGGTTCGAAAGCTTGAGTGAGACTCCACCTGGAGTCGCTGGATTATTGCCGCCAACCGAGCGGCGACGTGCAACAACGGTCACTCGTCTTGCCCTCGATGTCGCCGAGGAAGCCATCGGAAACTATGATCCAAGGAAGGTTTCGTCCCTCTTTACTTCCTCAGGCGGTGAGGTCGGTATTGTTCATGAGATATTCAATACGCTCTCAGGGCCTGATCGGCGACTCTCTCCAACCGCATTTCATAACTCCGTCCACAACGCCGCAGCCGGTTATTGGAGCATTGCCAGCGGTTCACGCATGCCGACTGACAGCCTATGTGCTTATGACGATAGCTTCGGCTCGGGTCTCTTGGAAGGCTTGCTCCGGCTTCAAGAACCAAATGACCGGATCCTCCTGGTCGCCTATGATGTTCCTGCGCCCTACCCCATCAGTGCGCATCGATCAATGACATCCCCTTTTGCGGTGAGCTTACTGCTGTCTAAAAACCCCCAAGATCAAGCCATGGCCTCGATAAGCTGGCGTTATTTACCAAAGAGTGCACCGGCATTATCTTTGATGGATCCAGATCTTGAAGCCCTTAGGTCTACGAATCCTGCGGCACGTGCACTGCCTTTATTGGAAGTGATCGCAAAAAAACAGGCGCAAACAGTGGTTGTCGGCGTCGGCATGCAGGGATCTTTAAGTCTTAAGGTCAGGCCATGTTATTGACTGGCGCTGAAATCGCCGATTTCCTGCCGCACCAAGCGCCCATGATCTTGATTGATCACATCGTCAAGGCGGACGAACATTCGCTCATTGGACGTATTGAGAGCCATCGGGCTCCTTCGCATCCTTTGAGAATCAGAGGATCGCTCCCCGCCATCAGCGCCATCGAGATGGCTGCACAGGGCTGTGCTATTCATGGCGCTTTAAGGACCCCTTCAACAGCATCCGGCTCCCGGCCTGGCGTGCTGGCCTTGATCAAAGACATCTCATGGAATCACCCGACCCTCGATGAGGTCGAGGGGGCGCTTGAGCTTGAAGTTTTGAAGCTCCATGGTGACTCTCACAAAGCGTTCTACCAATTTAAACTGACGTCCAACACCGGTCTTTTAGTCGTAGGTGAACTCGCCGTGTTTTTCATGGATCAGAAGGATTCTTTATGAAAAGAGCACTCGTCACTGGGGGCAGTGGGACTTTAGGCCGTGCCATGGCCATGGCCCTTTCAGAATCAGGCCACCATGTCTATGTTCAAGCGCATCACCATCCGGATAAGGCGGAATCGCTCATTGCGAAGATCCATGACAAAGGCGGCACAGCGAGCCTTTTGATGTTTGATGTGACCGATGAAAAGGCTTCAAGAGAGGCCCTTGAGCCCTTGGTAGAGTCGACAGCCATTCAGGTCGTTGTTCACAATGCGGGCATCCATGATGATGCGCCATTGGTTGGCATGAGCCGTGACCAATGGGACCGAGTGATCGATGTCTCTCTTCATGGTTTTTACAATATTACTCAACCCCTCTTGATGCCTATGATCAGAAGTCGCTGGGGTCGAATCATCAGCATTGCCTCTGTGGCGGCGCTCACCGGAAACCGAGGTCAGGCTAATTACGCCGCAGCAAAAGCAGGATTAGTGGGTGCCTCCAAATCCCTCGCCCTCGAACTGGCTAGCCGAAACATTCTGGTGAATGTGGTGGCCCCAGGGATTATCGAAAGCGCTATGGCGGAGGGGCATTTTAACGCCGAACGTCTCAAGGCCTTGGTGCCAATGCAGCGGGCTGGACATCCAGATGATGTCGCCCATCTCGTCGCTTTTCTGGCTTCTGACAAGGCCGCCTACATCACGGGCCAAGTTATTTCAGTCAATGGCGGCATGATCTAAATCCAGAACACCCATGCAAACCGCGAGCTTCCAGCAACTCGAAACGCTCCTTTTTTTCACGCTTGGACAATTGATGGTCATCATTGTGGCGGCGAGGCTGATGGGCGGATTCGCGAAACGGTTCGGTCAACCGCGCGCCGTCGGTGAAATTATTGCAGGGCTCCTTTTAGGCCCCTCTCTTTTGGGGAGCGTAGCCCC
>JBEIRQ010000242.1:0-3178 GCA_040375885.1 Methylococcus sp. | reverse complement strand
TTTATAAAAAAAGTCGCGGAACTCGGACTACCGGTCAACATTAAAAAAGGCCAGTTTCTAGCCCCATGGGATATGAAGCACGTGGTCGATAAAGCCAAAGCCACCGGAAACCAACAGATCATGGTCTGTGAGCGGGGTGTCGCCTTCGGTTACAACAACCTCGTTTCTGATATGCGGTCGCTTGTCATCATGCGTGAAACCGGCTGCCCTGTCGTCTTTGATGCGACCCATTCTGTCCAGCTTCCTGGCGGCCAAGGAACGTCCTCAGGTGGCCAACGCGAATTTATCCCTGCCCTGGCCCGGGCCGCCTTGGCCGTTGGAATCTCAGGGCTCTTTATGGAAACGCACCCCAATCCTGACAAGGCCTTGAGTGATGGCCCCAATTCATGGCCCATGGCGCGAATGAAAGAATTGCTCGAAGTTCTAAAGACCATTGACATGACCGTCAAAGCACAACCCCTTTTCTAATTGTTATCTATCTCAATCGATCAAAGGAGATCATCCCTAATGAGTAAAATTATCGATGTCAAAGCCCTCGAAGTGCTGGACTCACGCGGCAACCCCACGGTGGCTGTTGATGTCATTTTAGAATCTGGTGCGACGGGGAGCGCAATGGTGCCCTCAGGGGCTTCCACAGGTTCACGTGAAGCCATCGAATTGAGGGATGGTGATAAGTCCCGGTATCTCGGCAAGGGGGTCACCAAAGCCGTTGCCAACGTTAATGGTGAAATCCGCTCTGCCGTTATCGGGCTAGAGGGATCTGACCAGAAGGCGGTTGATCAAAAGATGATTGCACTCGATGGCACTGAGAATAAAGGTCGCTTAGGCGCGAACGCGATTCTGGGCGTTTCCTTGGCCACTGCAAGGGCGGCTGCCTTAGAAGCGGGTAAACCGCTTTATGCTTATCTCAATCACTCAGGCGAATACATTCTGCCCGTTCCGATGATGAACATCATCAATGGCGGTGCTCATGCCGATAACAGTGTCGACATGCAAGAATTCATGATCTTACCCGTTGGTGCCCCCTCTTTCCGCGAAGCGCTCCGCTATGGCGCTGAAATCTTCCACGCACTGAAGAAGGTCCTTCACGACCGTGGCATGGCCACGGGTGTCGGTGATGAAGGCGGCTTCGCCCCAAATCTTCCTTCAAATGAATCGGCCATTGAAGTGATTCTCGAGGCCATTGCTAATGTGGGTTACGTGGCCGGCAAAGACATCTTCTTGGGTCTTGATGTCGCTAGTTCTGAATTCTACAAAGACGGCGTTTACCATCTCGAATCAGAAGGCAAAAAGTTCACCTCTGAAGAGTTTGTCGACTATCTCGCCGCTTGGGTGGATAAGTATCCGATCATCACGATTGAAGATGGATTGGCCGAAGGTGACTGGCACGGTTGGGGCCTGATGACGGATAAACTCGGTGATCGCATTCAGATTGTCGGTGACGATCTTTTCGTAACGAACCCTTCTATCTTGAAAAAAGGGATTGAAGCGAAGGTTGCAAATTCTATCCTCATCAAGGTCAATCAAATTGGCTCTTTGACGGAAACCCTTGAAGCTATTGAGATGGCGCACGGTGCCGATTACACCACCGTGATGTCGCATCGTTCAGGCGAAACGGAAGATTCAACCATCGCGGACCTGGCTGTGGCGACCCGCTCTGGACAGATTAAAACAGGCTCGCTCAGCCGGTCTGATCGCGTCGCGAAATATAATCGTCTGTTGAAAATTGAAGCCGAGCTGGGTGATAAGGCCAGATATGCAGGCAAAAGCGCTTTTAAGCGTGCTTTCTGATTACCTTTTAGGTCAGGCCCTTGTCTAAGCTGATCGTTTTCCTGCTGTTGTTAATTGCGGCCCTCCAATACCGACTTTGGCTCGGTGATGGCGGGATTGAGGAGTATCGTGATACCACCCGCCGCATTGATGAACTTCAGCAGGAAGGCGAGAAGCGCAAAGTAAGAAATGCAGCGGTGGCCGCTGATGTCATTGATCTTCGCGATGGCTCCGATGCCGTCGAAGAAAGAGCGCGAAACGATCTCGGTATGGTCAAGCCGGGGGAGACTTACGTCCAGGTCTACGACGAAGAAACGGTGACACCCGTCATCGCATCAACGCCTGAAACCACGCTAAAGGGGCCAAAACCGAAGACGAAGGAGCGTCAGAAGGAAAATAAATCCCAAGCGAAGACCTCCGCCCCAATCAAACATTAAAGCTTCAGTGCATGACCACTGATCTTTTCTTGATTTTAAGCCCCATCTATCACCGATGAACCAACGTTACTGGGCCGTCGTCCCCGCAGCTGGCGTGGGCAAAAGGATGGCATCTGACCGACCGAAGCAGTATCTTGAGATCCTCGGTCAACCTGTCCTTCAACATACCTTAGAACGATTACTCAAGGTCAACGAGATTACGGCTATCGCCGTAGCCCTTGGAACGGAGGATGGTTATTGGGACGCCCTCCCCTTTACCCATAACCCCCGCATTATTCGAGCACCTGGTGGATCTGAACGAGCTGATTCAGTCCTTTCAGCTCTGGATCATTTAAGCGATCGAGCCGATCCCATGGATTGGGTCTTAGTGCATGATGCCGCAAGGCTCTGTATCACAGAGGCTGATATCAAGAAGCTGATGAACGTGTTGTTTGAAGATCCCATCGGTGGCTTACTCGCCCTACCCGTCAGTGATACTTTAAAACGTGTTGCAGGAGGACGGGTAAAAGAAACGCCTGATCGAAGCCAGATTTGGCGGGCATTGACACCCCAAATGTTCCGATTTGAGGCCTTAAGGACGGCTCTTCAGGAAGGACTGCGCGATGGTCTAGTGATCACAGATGAAGCAAGTGCGATGGAGTTTCGGGGTCTTGAGCCTAGAATCATCGAAGGCCGTTCGGATAACATCAAGATCACTCGTCCAGAAGATCTCAGACTCGCTGCTTTTTTTCTAGAGCAGCAAAGGCATGAGACCTTTGCTTAAAGTGATCCACGGCCGCTTTCCTACCTCGAAAAAAACGCTACGCCTTGATGAGCCTTGAGTGGCTTAAAACCCTGAATAACCTCATCATTTTATTTATTCATTAAGGAACCCCCCTCATGATCAGAGTTGGACAAGGTTACGATGCCCATCGGTTTACAGAGGGCGGTCAATTGGTCCTTGGCGGCGTACCTATCGACTATTCAAAAAG
>JBEIRQ010000026.1:0-11375 GCA_040375885.1 Methylococcus sp. | reverse complement strand
TAATCCTAGGTTTAACCGCCACTCATTGTTAGGAGTAAGTCCATGGGTTTTTTCATCTCAGATGCGCTGGCTGAAGCCGCCCCCGCATCAGCAAAGGACCCCGGCGTTGTCGGTTTGATCCTGCCGCTCGGGATAATGGCCGCCTTTTTCTTCCTTTTTATCCTGCCGCAGCAGCGAAAGACCAAGGAACATAAGAAAATGGTTGATGCCTTGGGTAAGGGAAGCGAGGTCGTGACCACGGGTGGCCTTTTAGGTCGTGTGATCGACCTTGATGATAATTTTGTAGAACTGGAACTGTCGGATAACGTTCATGTTCATGTCCAGCGAAATGCCGTGGCTTCCTTGTTACCCAAGGGGACCTTCAAGGTCAGAAAAAAGTCCGAAAAGTAATCTTATAAAGATTCCTCTCACGTTTTTGCCGACCGCTTTTCCGTCGTCGCGCTCATAGGCAGTCAACATGCGTAATCATTTTCCTCTCTGGAAAAACACTCTCATCTCCCTGATTCTTCTCCTGGCGGTGATCTATGCCCTGCCGAATTTCTTCGGAGAAGATCCTTCTGTCCAGCTATCACCGCTTCGAGGGGCGTTGTTGGACCAGAATTTGGTTACAACCGCCGAAAAGGCGCTGACGGCGGCGAGCTTGAAGCCCAAGGCGGTCGAGTTGTCGGACAAACGGTTGTTGATCCGATTTGAAGATACGGACGCGCAGTTAAAGGCATCGGATACGCTTGGAGCCACTTTTCAGGATCGCTATACGGTGGCACTCAATTTGGCGCCGGCAACCCCTGATTGGCTCCGGCGGATTGGGGCGGGCCCGATGTATCTCGGTCTTGACCTTCGAGGGGGTGTCCACTTCATGATGCAGGTCGACATGGAAGCGGCCATCAAGCAGGCGGAAGAGCGCTATGCAGAAGATATCCGCTCGCTGCTCAGGGATAGCAAAATCCACTATGGATCGGTGGATCGCAACAATCATGTGATTCAGATCAAGTTCCAGGATTCCAATACCCTGGGTCAGGCTGAGAATACGCTGAAGCGGGAAGTGCGTGGCTTGGTCTTTGATGAAGAGGGGATGACCTTAAATGGCCGGATGAGTGATACCGAGGCACGGGAGATCCGTCGCCTGGCCGTCGCCCAAAACGTGACGACGCTCCGCAATCGTGTAAACGAACTCGGTGTTGCAGAACCCGTCATCCAGCAGCAGGGTGAGGATCGCATTGTGGTTCAGTTGCCGGGTGTCCAAGATACCGCTCGCGCGAAGGAAATCCTGGGTGCAACGGCAACCCTTGAATTCAGAATGGTGGATACAGACCATCCGACCCCAACGGATGAGACGAAGACGCCGATTGGTTCAAAGCTTTACAAGGATCGTCAAGGCAAGCCAGTTCTCCTGCAGCGAAAGATTATTGTGACGGGTGACCAGATCATTGATGCTTCATCAGGACTCGAGCAGCAGTCAGGCTCGGCGGCCGTCTTTATTACCCTGAATGGTCCAGGTGCCCGCAAGATGGCAGATACCACCAAGGAGAACATTAATAAGCCGATGGCCGTGGTCTATATCGAGAATAAGAATGAGACCAAGGAGGTGGGTGGTAAGAAGGTGACGACCAAGCGGACGGTCGAAGAGGTCATTAATATCGCCACCATTCGCGATCGCTTCAGCAAGCGATTCCAAATCAGCGGTCTCGATGGAACCGATGAAGCACGCAATCTATCGCTGTTACTTCGTTCAGGCGCCTTGGCTGCACCCGTCGACATTGTCGAGGAGCGGACGGTCGGTCCAAGCCTCGGTAAGGAAAATATTGCTCAGGGTGTTCGCTCCTTCGAGATTGGCTTCCTGCTGGTAGCCCTTGTGGTTTTGTTCTACTACAAGGTCTTCGGGATCGTCGCCAATATCACGTTGTTGTTCAACGTGGCCTTGATCCTGGCTATTCTCTCTGCGATGCAGGCGACACTGACCTTGCCGGGTATTGCCGGTATTACTCTGACGGTGGGTATGGCGGTAGACGCTAACGTTTTGATCTACGAGCGTATTAAGGAAGAGATCCGCAATGGCGCATCGCCCCAGGGGGCTATTTATGCCGGTTTTGATCGTGCGTTTGCGACCATCTGGGATTCCCACGTCACTAATTTGATTGCAGCGATCATGTTGTTTGGGATTGGTTCTGGCCCGGTCAAGGGCTTCGCCGTCACCTTGACCATCGGCATTATTACGTCGCTGTTCACCGCCGTCAGCTGCACTCGCATGATGGTTAATTTCATCTACGGGCAAAAGCGTGCTGCCAAGCTCTGGATTTAGCCCTGAAAGCGAATTCGGAACGCGGTTTCAACTATAGATTGAGGAGTAGATAGTCTTGTCAGCAAACACGGTTACTCAACGGCACTACGCCATTGATTTTATGAAGTGGCGCGGTATTGCGGTCGTCGCTTCCCTCGCGCTGAGCGTCATCGCCATTGGATCCTTAGGGGTTAGAGGATTAAATTTTGCGGTCGACTTTACTGGTGGAACGGTCATTGAAGCAGGTTATCAGCATCCCGCCGATCTCAATGCCATCCGCAGCGAACTTGAGGCTGTGGGCTTCTCCAATCCGACCGTCCAAAATTTTGGGACGACCAAGGACGTTCTAATTCGTCTCGCACCCATTAAGCAGGGCGAAAACGGGATGGAGCTGAGGGCCCAGGTCATGGAAGCCTTAAATAAGAATCTCGAAGATCGCCCCGATATTAAGCGGGTCGAGTTTGTGGGACCCCAGGTGGGCGATGATCTGGTAGAGGGCAGCCTCATCGCGCTCTTAGCGTCCACCATTTTCATTCTCATCTATGTCGCTTGGCGTTTTGAATACCGATTCGCACTGGGTGCGATTCTGGCAACGCTCCACGACATCACCATGATCGTCGGTTTGTTTTCCGTGTTTCAACTTGATTTCGATCTCACGGTCCTCGCCGCGGTCCTGACCATCATGGGTTACTCACTGAATGACACCATTGTGGTCTTTGACCGGGTGCGTGAAAACTTTCGGAAAATCCGCCGGGCCGATACGCTCGATATCATCAATCAGTCTATCAACGAGACCTTAAGTCGAACCTTGATGACGTCGTTCCTGACCTTCTTGACGGCCCTGGCCATGGCGATTTGGGGCGGTGAGGTACTTCGGAATTTCGGTATCGCCCTCGTGATTGGTATCTTTGTAGGGACCTATTCATCGATCTATGTGGCAACGGCACTGGCCTACAAGCTGGGGGTGAGCCGCGCGGACCTGTTGGTCCCTGAGAAAGAAGGCGCCGACGACGGTCGCCCCTGATCTTCAGAAAGAAAAACAATCAGAAGGCCGCGGTAAGTGGCCTTTTTTTCAGCTACAACCCCACATTCGAGACTGATTATCGATGGAACTCATGGCCCGACTCGCAGACGAACTATCGGTCAAACCGGCTCAGGTGGTCGCCGCCGTTCGTCTTCTCGATGAGGGCGCCACAGTCCCCTTTATCGCCCGTTACCGAAAGGAAGTGACAGGCTCCTTGGACGATAGTCAGCTGCGTCTTCTCGAGACCCGCCTTCATTATCTTCGAGAACTTGAGGAGCGACGTCGAACCATTCTTGCCAGCATCCTTGAGCAAGGTCAGTTAACCCCTGAATTGAAGGCCGCGATTCATGCCGCGGAGACCAAGACGCTCCTTGAAGATCTTTACCTTCCCTATAAGCCCAAGCGCCGAACCAAAGCCCAGATAGCCAAAGAGGCTGGTCTTGAACCTCTGGCCCTCGGATTGCTGGCCCAGCCTGAGTCGGTCCCGGCGGTTTCTGCTCTCGCTTATCTTAATCCCGAACAGGGATTCGGCGAGGTGGAACAGGCGCTTGAAGGGGCCCGCCAAATTCTCATGGAGCGTTTCTCTGAAAATGCGTCCACGGTGAGTGGGTTACGGGAAAGGATCTGGGATCAGGGATTCCTGATAGCGAAGGTTAGAGAGGGAAAGGAAATCCCAGGGGCCAAGTTTCGTGACTACTTTGACTATGAAGAGGCACTGACCAAAATTCCCTCACATCGTCTTCTAGCCCTTTATCGGGGCCGTAACGAGGACGTTCTCGATCTTACCCTGAAGCCAGGACGGGATGAGGCGGCGGCCCATGTCCTGGCCAAGGGATTCATCCAAGAGCAAGAGGGAATTCGTTTCGAGGGGCGGCCCGCCGATGAATGGCTTATCGAATGCGTTCATTACGCCTACCGTATCAAATTGCTCCCAAAGATCGATCTTGATTTGAAGCAACGACTGAAGGAACTTGCGGAGGATGAGGCCATTCAGGTGTTTGCCCGCAATCTGAAGGACCTTCTCCTTGCCGCACCTGCTGGACCTAAGGTGACTATGGGCCTTGATCCTGGACTCAGGAGCGGGGTCAAGGTCGCCGTCATCGCTGAAACAGGAAAGCTTTTAGCGACAGCGACCATTTATCCTCATGTGCCGCGTAAGGAATGGGATCCCTCTATCGCGGTTCTAGCGGCACTCGCTCGCCAGCACCAGGTTCAATTAGTCGCGATTGGCAATGGCACGGCATCAAGAGAGACGGATCAATTGGTACAGGCTCTTTTGCGCGCCCATCCCGATCTCACTCCCACCCAGGTCTCAGTATCTGAAGCCGGGGCGTCGGTCTATTCCGCCTCTGAACTCGCGGCCCGGGAATTTCCTGATCTCGATGTGACGTTGCGGGGAGCGGTCTCGATTGCGCGCCGCCTACAAGATCCTCTCGCTGAACTGGTTAAGATCGAACCTAAGGCGATCGGAGTGGGTCAGTATCAGCACGATCTCAATCAGGTTCGCCTCTCAAAAAGCCTCGATTCCGTGGTTGAGGATTGTGTTAATGCGGTCGGGGTGGATGTCAATATGGCATCCTCTCAGCTCTTGAGGTATGTCTCAGGGCTATCCGCCGCTATCAGCCAGAACATCGTTGATTATCGTGACCAGCACGGGCCGTTCAGGGCCCGGGAAGCACTCCTTCAGGTACCGCGCCTTGGCGATCGAGCCTTTGAGCAGTCTGCAGGATTTCGTCGTATCATGCAGGGCGAAAATCCACTGGATGCCTCGGCAGTCCATCCTGAAGCCTACCCTTT
Source organism: Methylococcus sp. (assembly GCA_040375885.1). Classification (GTDB taxonomy): domain Bacteria; phylum Pseudomonadota; class Gammaproteobacteria; order Methylococcales; family Methylococcaceae; genus UBA6136. The sequence goes on along the minus strand of JBEIRQ010000026.1, from coordinate 6,276 downwards.
AGTCACCCGGATGGCTTCGGCCACCGGACGAGATATTCGAGCGCTGATCGGTAACAGCGCTTTTTTGAGGTCAGTTGAGGCGGAACACTACGTGGATGATCGATTTGGTTTACCTACGGTCAGGGACATCCTTAAAGAGTTGGAGAAGCCTGGGCGCGATCCTCGGCCTGAATTTAAGACCGCCGCCTTCAAAGACGATGTTTCGACCCTTCAGGACCTAAAAACTGGAATGATGCTCGAAGGTGTTGTGACCAATGTGGCTAACTTTGGTGCTTTTGTTGATATCGGCGTGCATCAGGATGGTCTTGTTCATATCTCTCATCTGGCCGATCAGTTTGTCAAAGATCCAAGGGACATCGTTAAAGCGGGTGATGTGGTGAAGGTCAAGGTCTTAGAGGTTGATGCCGTCCGTAAACGGATCGCCTTAAGTATGAAACGAGAGGCACCCATCGAAGAAAAATCCCTCCTTCCTGAAAGGTCAAAGGATGCTTCGCTGAAGGATGCCCGTTTGAACAGGCCGTCTCCGGGGGGGGCTACCCCCCGCGGGGCGATGGCAGAGGCTTTGGGTAAGGCTTTCAAACGCTAAGAACAAAGGAGAGTGACCGGTATGAATCTTCATCACGGGCAGCCGCTCACGTCGCGAGATTCAAAGGGCTTAATCGTTGCCGCACTGGGGGTCGTGTTTGGCGATATCGGTACTAGCCCCCTCTATACCCTCAAGGAATGCTTTGGTGGCAGTCATCCGGTACTGCCCTCTGATCAGAATATTCTTGGCATTCTCTCCTTGGTGTTTTGGTCGATCCTGATCGTCATTTCTCTTAAATACGTTGTCTTCATTATGCGGGCTGACAACAAAGGAGAGGGGGGGATCATGGCCCTACTCTCGCTGGTCACGCAAAAAGCGCGGCTAGGTCCGGGTCTCCAAGCATTCCTGATTGGTCTTGGGCTGATGGGAGCCTCACTGTTCTATGGTGATGGGGTCATTACACCTGCGATTTCTGTTTTGAGTGCTGTTGAAGGGCTTGAGGTTCTAAAGCCACAGTTGCATGACTTCATCATTCCCATCGCCCTCGCGGTGCTGATTCTCTTGTTTCGTTCGCAGCGCCATGGAACAGGGAAGGTGGGCCAGTTGTTCGGTCCCATCATGCTCCTGTGGTTTTTGAGTCTTGCCGTGATCGGCCTTGAAAGTCTTTTAGACACTCCGGAAGTCTTGTGGGCTTTGGATCCAAGGCGTGCGGTGGACTTCTTTAGACATAATGGCTGGCATGGATTTTTGACCTTGGGGGCCGTCGTTCTCTCGGTCACGGGTGGTGAGGCCCTCTATGCCGATATGGGGCACTTTGGTCGACTTCCGATCCGGAAGGCGTGGTTTTTTGTCGCGCTCCCCGCGTTGATACTGAATTATTTTGGCCAAGCCGCCCTATTGATCCGAGACCCCGAAGCCATCACCAGCCCCTTCTACCTGATGGTGCCACCTGCGTGGCTGTCGTTCATGATTATTCTGGCGACACTCGCGACCGTGATTGCCTCCCAGGCCGTCATTTCAGGTGCTTTCTCGCTGACGGCCCAGGCAATCCAGTTGGGTTTCTGCCCCAGGTTGACCATCAAGTACACCTCTGAAGATGAGATGGGTCAGATCTATGTTCCCGCCATCAATACGATGTTGATGATCGGTGTCATTGTGCTCATTGTGGGGCTACAGTCTTCTTCGAAGTTGGCGGCGGCTTATGGTATTGCGGTCACCGGAACGATGGCGATTGATACCATTCTGGCGTTTGTGGTGGTGTTGAGTCTTTGGAAGTGGAATCCGATTCTAAGCGGTCTTGTGGCTCTTTTGTTCCTCATGGTCGACCTTGCTTTTTTTGGCGCCAATATCCCAAAGATACCGGATGGTGGCTGGTTTCCTCTCGTGATTGGTGCCGTGGTCTTTCTCTTGCTTAGCACCTGGAAAAGCGGACGTTCGATGCTGCAGGATAAGCTTCAGGAGAAAGCGATGCCGGTCGAGGAGTTCCTGGCCATGATGGCGGCGCATCCACCGGTTCGGGTTTCGGGTACGGCGGTCTATTTAACGTTGAGCCGACAGGGGATTCCACTCGCGCTGTTGAATAATTTACGGCATAACAAGGCGCTCCACGACAATGTCATCATCATGAGTGTGGTGACTGAACCCTTGCCGAGGGTGGCGGCTGAGAAACGCCGAGATGTTCAAAAGTTAGCCGACTCCCTGTTCCGCATCACCCTTCATTATGGCTTTGCCGAATCGCCCAATATTCAAAAAGCGCTTCGCTCTTCGAGTCGTGAAATCACCATAGATCCCAACGAGACCTATTTCTTCATGAGTCGGGAGACGTTGATCGCCAAACCCTCGCCGTTGATGGCGCTTTGGCGGATCCGGCTTTTCATCGGCATGGCCCGTAATGCGGGTTCTGCAGCACGGTACTTCCAGATTCCTCTTGATCGGGTCGTGGAGCTTGGGACTCAGGTCATGATCTAACTCTAGGATCGACGACCTTAGGAATGACCGTACGTCTTGGGTCGGGTGAGAGCATCAATGCTTGGTGCTGTAAAGTTCATCAGGAGCACGGCAAACGCGATCCCATCCGGATAGTTACCATAGGAACGAATGAGGAGCGTGAATGCCCCGATTCCGGCACCGTAAACCCAGCGGCCTCTGGGGGTGTTAGCCGCCGTCACGGGATCCGTGGCGATAAAGAAAGCCCCCAACATGGTCGATCCCAAAAAGAGTTGCTGAAGGCTTCCTAAGAGTCCTCCGCCAAAAGTTTGAAGCGTCATATGGCCCGCCAGGAGGACCATCAGCATCGCCAAAGGAATCCGGTAGTCAAGCGCTTGGCGGAACACCAGGAAGCCCCCCCCCGCCAGATAGGCCAGGTTGATCAGGATTGAAGCGGTTAAAACCGGATCCGGGAGGGGAAGGCCTTTTTCCGTTGAGATTTTGAGACCGTCGTGTTGTAAGGTCAGGGGGGTGGCCCTAGCGATACTGTCCCACCAGGACCCATCGGGCGATGTGAGGAGCGCGGTTAAGCTGGTGCTGAATGAGGGGCTATCGCCGAAGGTTCCGCTCCAAAGGGTCATGTCCCTTGGAAACGAGATGATCAGCATGGCATAACCAACCATGGCGGGATTGAAGGGATTCTGGCCCAGCCCACCGTAGACCTGTTTACCGAAAGTTATCGCGAGGAACGCCCCGGTGACAGGGACCCACCAGGGAGCCAAAGGGGGTAGGGAAAGTCCCAGCAAAATGCAGGTCAGGAGCGCACTATGATCCTGAAGGGTCCCTCGAACTGGACGCCCGCGGAGGGCCAACAGGGCGGCTTCGGTGATGAGGGCGCTCGCCGCCGCGAGGCCAACTTGGAAAATCACCCCGCTGCCATAGCACCATAAGGCCACCAAGGCCCCCGGGCCGAGGGCCATGAGAACATCCCGCATGATGTCACGAACGGATCGCTCTGAACGGATGAAGGGTGATCTTACGCGGCGGGAGAAGGATAACTGGTTCATTCTCAACCTCTAAAGGAAACTTCTTTCGAAGGTTCCTTTAGAGACCGCCTTCATGTTCTTGAATAAGACGAATGAGTTCCTTCACGAGTTTCCATGCGGCAAAGATAATGGCGGCATAAATGAGCCACTCCTCTAAGGAAACCTTCGTGCGATCCTCATCCAACGCCGACATGCCGATGACGCCGACTACGATCATGAGAATGTAATTCAATAAAGCCATGCGATCCATTGCTCCTAAGGGGGTTGATAGCGTTTGGTCCCAAGCTGTCTGACAGTATGGTTGAGGGGAAGTTGTCGTGACGGCTCTGAGGGTTGAAAAAATCAAGACGATCCAAGCGGATCTTGTTGGTTGGTCCTAATTGCTTCTTGCGGTCATTTCAGCCAGTGGCTCTTGAAGGCTTGGATGCCACTGCCATTGACCGCCCTCTAAGATCTCCAATGCATTTTCGTGTAAATCGATGTGCGAAATGGTGTGTTCGAAGGTAATGACGGTGATTTCGAGTTCTTTAAGAATTTCAAGAACCTTTGCAAGGCGTGATGACTCAAGGGAACTGCCGGGACGATCAAGGAGAACGAACGCGGGCCCAAGCAGTGTCACCCGGGCAATGACCAGTAGCTGTTGTTCTGCGAGCGGAAGTTCGCTGTCCCAATCATGAACGCTATGAAATCCACCATTGCGCTCGGCGAGGGTTTCAAGTCCGACCATGGAGAGAGCGGCTTGTATCGTTGACTCATGCGGAAGGAGGTCCTGAGGTTTCGGCGCGCTGGGGTCATCAAGGTCCTTGCCAACATCCGGGTAAGGGCGCAGAAAGAGTTCTGACAGCGTGCAAGGGGTGAGATAAGGTCGCTCCGATACAAAGAGGCACTGATCGAGCGGTGGCCGTTGAATACGGCCTTCAGTCGTCCTCCAGATACCGGCAATTGCTCTAAAAAGCGCCGTCAGAGCGGCCGCATCAGATCCATAGACAAGAACCGGCTTTCTAGGCTTGAATGTGGCGGTCAGCTGATGCACCAGGCAATGGGGGCTATGCTGTGCGTTCAGCGTGAGATCCTTAATGAGGATTGCCTTCTCAGACAGGAGCGAGGCCTCATCGAGGCTTTGAATACCGTGTTGCTTTTCCTTGAGCGCGGATTCTGAAAGGAGGGATAGCCGGTTGATGACCGCGACAAAGGATGAAATCGATTGGAACTGGGTGATGATCAGTGAGAAGGCGCCCATCAGCTGGGTAAAGGCCACGGCGGACTGGGTGATGACACCGAATTCGACTTTGCCTTCGATGAACATTGGGGCAACGATCAGTGCTGGAATAATCTGGATCATCCAGTTAAACCCGGTGGTAAAAAAACCAACATTCCGGTTGGTTCGAATGATCGCGGTCAGGTTATCGGTCAAGGCTTGAAGACGCTTGAAGGCTCTCTCAATCCAGAAAGCCTCCCGACGTGAAAGAGCAATCATGTCGGCATGTTCCCGAAGTCCGATCAGGGAAGAGCGAAAGGCCGCTTCCTTATCGAGCTGCTGGTCATTGAGCTTGATCAGTGGTTTTCCAAATTGAATGGTGAGAAGCGTTCCAACCAGCGCATAGCCAATAGCGACCAAGAACAGCTGGGGACTGATATGCCAGAGGACGCTTGAAAAGGCGATGACCGTCAACACCGCGTTCGATAGCATGAGCACGAAGGATACCGACGTGGTGGTGAAGGCCTTCACGTCTTCTGCGATCCGCTGGTCTGGGTTATCAACCTCCTCGCTGACGTCCATACGCCAATACACCCGATGATCGGCATAAAGCTCAAATAACCGCCAGGTCATCCACTTGCGCCAGAGGAGCCCCAGTGATTCTTCGGTGAAACGAGACATGACCGAGACGAAGGTTAGGGCCCCGAAGACCCCCAGATAAAGGAGTGCCTGATTCCAAAACGCCTCCTCGTCGTGATCGGCGATGGCGGTCATAAAATCCCGGCCAATGAAGCTGTTGACCACATTGAGGCCATTGATCAGCAGCATGCAGACGATCAAGGCGATCAACAGCCAGCGGGCCTTGGGTCCCATCCTGGGATCCATGGCAACCGCCTTTACCATCGCTTTGAGGCGTGAAAGGGTCACTCGTTGAACATTGGCGGAAAGATGACTCATCGATGGGTTCCTCAAAGGAATGGGCGAGGCTTATTCATTTTCCAGTCGCTTTTTGGCGATCGCCAAGGCGTTCTGCTGTTCAACGGTTAATGTAGGGTATTCCAGTTTGAGTTTCTTAAGGCACCGACAGATCGTCTCGGAAACCAAAGCCCGACACAACCATTTATGATCGGCAGGCACGATATGCCAGGGTGCAAAAAGAGTGCTGGTTTGGCTGATGGCCTCTTCGTACGCCGTCATATAGTCATCCCAATAGCTCCGTTCAAGAAGATCGGCCGCCGAGAACTTCCAGTGCTTGCCGGGATCGGTCAGTCGCTCCAGAAGTCGTCTTTTCTGTTCCTCCTTCGAGACATGAAGAAAAAACTTGAGGATGAGGGTGCCGTTTGAAGCGAGGTGTCGCTCGAAGTGTTTAATATCTTCAAAGCGCGAGGCCCAAAAGGCCTTCCCCCTTTTCCCAGGCGGCAGTTGCTGGTGTTCCAGAAGCTTTGGATGGACCCTCGTGATCAGAACGTCCTCGTAGTAGGAGCGATTAAAGATGCCGATCCGACCGCGTTCAGGCAGTGCACACATTGAATGCCAAAGGAAGGTATGGTCAAGGTCTTCCTTTGAGGGATGTTTGAAAG
>JBEIRQ010000313.1:0-2525 GCA_040375885.1 Methylococcus sp. | reverse complement strand
ACCCAGGAGCGACTCAAGGCGCTCGATGACACCTTCAAGCTCTACCGCTGCCATACCATCATGAACTGTACAAACACCTGCCCCAAGGGTCTCAATCCGGCGAAAGCCATCGCTCACATCAAATCCGCGATGGTGACGATCGAGAAGGATCCTCGTTGAAAGAAAAATCACTCCGTTGGCGGTGCCGGCGAGGGATGCGGGAACTCGATACGCTGTTGCTTCGATACCTCGAAGAGGCTTATGGCGAGGCGATTGAATCTGAAAAGAAGGCCTTCGAAGACCTTCTTGACTGGCCCGATGAAGACCTTTGGAAAGGCCTCATCCTCGGGCTTCCTACCGAGAAAATAGTCCCTCGAGGACTACTGAAGGCCCTTCGGCATGGCCACTCATTCAATCCGCTCTAAAGTCATCCTTTATCGCCCTCAGATGCCTAAAGACATCCTCTTCAGGCGTCTCATTCGAAAGCCCAATCGTAGCCTTTATCAAAGGATCATCCGTTCTCAAAAATGGATTCGTGGCGCACTCTAGAGAGAGGGTTGAGGGGACCGTAGGGAGCCCTCGCTGTCGATTCTCACGAACCCCTTGCATTCTAAGCGCCAAGGCTTCATTTCGAGGATCAACGGCCAGCGCAAATGCGCCATTACTTTGGGTGTATTCGTGGGCGCAATAAACGAGGGTTTCTGAAGGGAGATCCTTTAGCTTTTGAAGGCTTTGGAACAAATCCAAGGCACTGCCGCCTAAAAGGCGCCCACACCCGAGGGCAAAGAGGGTATCACCCACAAAAACGGACCGATGGGCTTTTGACCAAAAGGCAATATGATGGCGGGTGTGCCCTCGAAGTTCGAGGACCTCCAAGGTAGATGCACCGAGGGTCACCAGGTCCCCTTCCACAACGCTCAGATCAAGCCCCGGAATCGTTTCTTCTTGAGCGGCCTTCCCAACGACCGAACAGCCTGTTGCCGCCTTAAGGGCCAGATTTGCGCCTACGTGATCCCCGTGGTGATGGGTATTCAGAATGAAGCTTAAGGTCAAGCCGCGTTCCGACAATTGGTCGAGGACGGGTCCTTCGACAGCAGGATCGACCACCGCGGTCGATCCTGTCGCCACATCATGGAGAAGATAGATGTAATTGTCCAAAAGCACTGGAATTTGGACAATCTCAAGGGATGATACGCTGATGTCTTTCATATGCTGGATGAACCTCGCAGTCGTTGCCGGGAGTGAGTAAACTCCCCAAGGTGAAACCGTTTTACTGATCGTTTTAATGAGGCAATGCTCGCATGATCTTCTGGCGCATCAAATCACTCAAGGACATTCTTGAAACCGCTGAAAAGAAATCCCTTAACCGATCTTTGGGGGCACTTCAGCTGACCTTGCTCGGTGTTGGCGCCATTATCGGGACCGGTATCTTTGTGCTGACGGCAGAAGCCGCTCAAAAGGCCGGACCTGGGATGATGATTTCCTTTGTTCTCGCCGGTTTTGTCTGTGCTGTGGCCGCCCTTTGTTACTCCGAACTCTCCTCCATGGTCCCCGTTTCAGGATCTGCTTATACCTACACGTATGCCGTCCTTGGTGAGGTGGTAGCCTGGATGGTCGGCTGGGCCTTGGTGCTGGAATACGCGGTCGCCTCCAGCGCCGTGGCGGTGGGATGGTCTGGCTATTTTGTGGGCCTTCTCCACAGCTCATTTGGCATTGAGGTTCCTTTAGCGCTAGCCAACGGGCCCTTTGCAGGGGGGGTTATTAACCTTCCCGCCGTCGTGATCAGCCTTCTTGTCACCTGGCTATTGGTCGTTGGAACCCGAGAGAGCGCGACCGTTAATGCCATGTTGGTCGCCGTCAAGATCACCGCTCTTACTGTGTTTATCGGCCTCGCCTGGCCCAAGGTCAAACTCGAGAACTTTCAGCCATTCCTGCCTTTAGGATCCCATGGAGCCGTGGCGGCCGCGGCCTCCATCTTCTTTGCCTACGTGGGCTTTGATGCCGTGTCAACGGCGGCGGAGGAGACCCGCAATCCGCAGCGAAATGTGCCTATCGGATTAATTGGATCCCTTGGGATCTGTACCGTTTTTTATCTTCTGGTCTCAGGCGGCGCCATCGGCGCCATCGGCGCGCAGCCCCTTTTCGATGCCCAAGGCCAGGGCTTTGACCCCGGATCCAGCCAAATGGCCGCCCAATGCCAATCACTTCTAGCCATCGGCCAGCAGCCTCTGGTCTGCTCGCGTGAGGCCCTGGCGCTGGTCATGCGCCAAATCGGCTATGATCGTTTTGGAAACCTCATCGGGCTTGCGGCCTTTCTGGCGCTCCCTTCGGTGATCCTGATGCTGCTGTTTGGTCAGACGCGCATCTTTTTTGTTATGGCCCGCGATGGGCTTCTTCCGGAAAGATTGAGCGCCATTCATCCACGCTACAAGACGCCGCATGTGGTGACCCTCATCACCGGGGTCTTGGTCACCCTGGCCGCCGCCTTCTTTCCCGTCGGACGGCTCGCCGACGTCTCTAATTCAGGGACCCTTTTTGCCTTTTTT
>JBEIRQ010000284.1:0-2849 GCA_040375885.1 Methylococcus sp. | reverse complement strand
GGCGTTCGCGCCTATAACGCCATTCTCAATGATTTTCTTACTCAGCTGGCTGAACCAGCTGCGCGTGAATATGGGTTCACGATTGACCTGAAGAAAGCCCAACAAACTCTGGCTGACTGGTTGGATTCAGCGTCTGCCTTGGCTCTTTAGCGTTTTTCTGTATCGGCCAATAAGCTCATGAGTCACCCGCTAGATTTGGAGCGGTGGAATAGTTTCCTGATCTCCATTCATCGTTCTGGAAAAAGGATGGATAGTGTCCTATTGATCCGGTGGCTTACAGAGGTTGGAGGGTGGCCAGATGATAGGGCGAGCGAGTTGGCTATCGAATATGAGTTTGCCCTTGAGTTGCTCAGGCAGTATGACCAATCAAAATGTCTCTAGACCAAGCAACCATCAAAAGATTGGTGGAACTGGATTCGCCAATTCTTTGTGTGGACACATGTGCCTTGCTTGATGTGATTCGTGATATCACGGATGTTTATAGAGACTTTGCATACGTTGGGGATGGTCTCTTGCTATTAGAGGCAGCAGAGAGCTCTGGAAAGCTAACCGTTTTGATGTCTGATGTGGTTCTCCGTGAGCTCACTGAGAACGCTGCGAATGAAGAACAGAGGGCATCTGAGCGGCTGAAGGACTATCTAGCAAATGCAGAACGCATCCACAAAACAGCCACTGCGTAAGGTGCGAATGGAACGCTCCAGATTGACCATATCGATGGTCATGTCCCCCGAGCAATGAACATATTTGATCGGTGGAAGAATAACTCAATGGTGGTGCCACTTAATGATGGAGTCCACACTCGCGCCTCTAAGCGTGCCTCTCTCGGACTAAGTCCGGCAAAGAAAGGAAAAGAGTCATTGAATGACTGCCTGATCTTTGAAGCATACATTGAATTAGCGGGGCAGCTTAGATCCGAAGGTATTCAAGCCCAGATGGTTTTTATCTCGTCGAACACTAAGGAATATCGCGAGCCTAATAAAAGGATCCTAAAGGCGGATATTGGGGAAGATCTCGCGAAGGTTTCACTTGAGTACGCGGCCAATTTTGGTGAAGCCAAGCACAGGCGTGGCCTTTGAGGCAGAACCATGGCCTCTAACGATCGGAACAAGCCACTCAAAGAAAATCTCACCCGCTTGGTCAGCTTCCGTCTGACGGATGCCGACCACAAGGCGTATCTCGAAAAGGTCGAAGCCTCCGGCCTCAAACCGTCTACCTTCTTCCGGGATTGCGTCCTTACCGACAAGACGCAGATCATCGCGCGGCCTTAGTCGAGTATCGAGAAGGCCCGTCTGCTGTATCTCTTCAACAAGGCCAGCAACAACATCAATCAGTTCGCGCACCGGGCTAACAGTGAGCACAAGGGCGGGGGACTTTCAGAGTCCACCTATCTTGCGGTGCTCGATGCGCTGGATGAGCTTTCCCGCGACATGAAAGACATTCTTCGGCAGGTGGATTAGGTCTCATGTTTCATCATCCGGGTTGCCGGCCACCCTCATGATCGGTAGGGCAGCGAAGACGATCCTAGCCGAAGCGACCGGTGATGTATTCTTCGGTGAGCTGATGCTGTGGGTTGGTGAAGACTTGGGCTGTTTCTCCGACTTCAATCAGATGGCCCAGATGGAAGAAGGCGGTTCGTTGAGAAACGCGGGCCGCCTGCTGCATCGAATGGGTCACGATGACGATAGTGTAAAGGGTCCGAAGTTCATCAATCAGCTGCTCAATTTTAGCGGTTGCAATCGGGTCAAGGGCTGAACAAGGCTCATCCATCAGAATGATTTCAGGATTGACGGCAATGGTCCTCGCGATACAGAGGCGTTGCTGTTGGCCTCCCGAAAGGCCGGTTCCTGGCTGTGCTAGACGGTCTTTGACCTCTTCCCACAATCCTGCGCGGCGGAGTGAATTCTCGACGATCCCCTCAAGGTCGCTGGGATTGGTCGCAAGGCCGTGAATCCTTGGGCCATAGGCGACATTCTCAAAGATGCTTTTTGGGAAGGGGTTGGGCTTTTGAAAGACCATGCCGACCTGCGCCCTGAGAGGAACGACGTCCACCTCGGGGCCATTGATCGCGATCCCATCCATGCTGATATCCCCGGTGACCCGACAATCAGGGATGGTGTCGTTCATCCGGTTGAGGCAGCGAAGAAAGGTCGATTTACCGCAGCCGGAAGGGCCAATCAGGGCGATGACCTGATGTCGGCCGACATCGATATTAATATTTTGAACGGCGTGTTTCTCGCCATAGTAAACATCCACCGACCGACAGACAATGCGAGGGTTGTCCGAGGTAAAGGTCCCAACGGTGCTTCGATGTTCCCGGTGGAACGGTTTTTCCATGGTGCTGTTTTCGAGTGTGGTCATGGGGTTATCCCTTCATGGGAGCTTTATGTTGGGGGATCAAATTGAAATCAGTCTGAGATTCTACCAGCGACGCTCATAGCGCCTTCTCAGGTAGACAGCGAAACCGTTCATGAGAATGAGAAAGGCCAGAAGGACCATGATAGCGGCTGAGGTGCGTTCGTTGAAGGCACGCTCGGGGCTGTCAGCCCAAAGGTAAATCTGAACCGGCAAGACCGTGGCGGCGCTGGTGAAGGTTTTGGGGATGTCCACAATGAAGGCGACCATCCCAATCATGAGGAGTGGCGCACTTTCCCCAAGCGCTCTGGCGGTCCCAATGATCGCCCCGGTCAGGATACCAGGGAGTGCTAAGGGTAGCACGTGATCGAACACCATCTGTACCGGAGAAGCGCCAATGCCGAGGGCGGCCTCCCGAACCGAAGGGGGGACCGATTTGAGGGCGGAACGACCGGCAATGATAATAACGGGAAGCGTCATCAGGGTCAGAACCAAGC
>JBEIRQ010000297.1:0-2681 GCA_040375885.1 Methylococcus sp. | reverse complement strand
TATAACCATTAAAAACGTTCCAGACTTGAGTCTAAAGTCCCTATGGAGACGACATCAACGTCTTAGGAACCATCAACAGAGGATTCTTCATGCAGGCTCAAAACCGCTCAAGACACATTGCTTTATCCATCACTCTCGCGGCCCTCCTGTTGCCTTTGAACGTTACTTGGGCAAAAACCGACAAGGAGATTCAAGAGGACGCGCTTAAAGCGCGAGAGCTACAGAAGGGTATGGATCATTCTATGCCAATGGACGATCCTGCTCTCGGCAAATTTAGAGGGGTTTTCTATGGCTATCTTCCTTGCAATGAAGAAGGCTGCACTGGCTTGAAAATGACCCTATCCCTCAACCAAAAGCATCGTTACCTTTTAGTCATTCAGGCGGCAAAAGCATCCAATCGGGAGACCTTCGAAAAAGGAAGGTACGAATGGGATGAGCAGTCTGGAAAGGTGACTCTTACCCCGAACAAAGAGGGGGCAGCACCGAGACGTCTATCGGTTAAAGACGACAGTACGTTGGTTTACTTGAGAAGTGATGGCAGTGCTTACATGGGTGATCAGGAGCCTTATCTCATGAAGAGGACCGATGTGGCTAATAATCGCGACATGCATATCCATTAGGATTGACGTTTGCGTATTGATCGATCATTAGAGTCCATTTTTTCCCTCAGACTAAGCCGCCACTGTTGCACTTCTCCTTGCAGCAGTGGTTGATCCTTGACCATAGGTTGGCCAAGACCCCTTCGCCGGAGTAGCATAAACCTATCGCGAAGGTCCTGAAGCTACTTCGCCTCACCTGAATCCTTTTAGGAAGTTCATCGATGAAAGCAAAAGCCTCGTTAAAGTCCGTTTTACCCCTGGTGGCGTTGACGGTATCGTCCATTCTCATCGGTCACGCATCCTCTGCGTTTGGGCATGGTGGGCTAACACAAGATAACGCGTCAGCCTATGGCGCGACTGCGCTCTATATCCAACTGCCCTGTAGCAGTGGAAAACCGGCCCCTTGCACCAGTGGATCAACCCATGAACTGAGTTTCTCCAAGAATGGTAAACATTTATGGGTGACTCAAATGACCTCTTTTAAGATTTTCCACTTCGATGTGGTCGATGGCGACGTGGTTACGGATTCTATAAAGACATTTGTCATTCCTAATCAGAGGCAACCGCATGGCATCGTTTCAGAAGGTGACCATGCCTGGGCAACCCTTGAGATCCCATCGACCAATAACGCCTTAATCAAGATCGATAGCAACGGAAACATCCTCCAGGAAATTCCTCTGTCATCTGGCACCTCCCCCCATGGGCTTGATGTGGCAAAGAATGGAATCCTCTGGTTTGCAGGTAAAGGCGATCCGGACACAGGTGAAGGTGCTGCGGTCGGGAGCGCGAATCCGATCACTGGGGTGAGTCGGTACTTTCCACTAGAGACTGGCAGCAAGCCGATCTATGTGCATGTGTCGAAAAATAACGATGTTTGGTTTACTGAATTGGTAGGCTCCCGTATTGGGCGCATTCGTGAAGGCAGAATCACCGAGATCAACCTGCCAACACCTAATTCTCGTCCCATATCCATCGATTCCGCCCCGAATGGATCGGTGTACTTCACCTTGGAAGCTGCGAATAGCCTAGGCTATCTGCCATCTAAGGTGGCTCTTGGGTCATCATCCGGACTTAAGACCAGTGTTGTCCAACAACGCTTTGTTCCCACTGTCGGGGTGAAACCGGCTGGAGGTACGATCACCCCTACGGGTCAAGTTTGGTTTGGTGCTGCCGCTGTGGATGAGATGATTAAACTCGATAAGCCTAATACCCTGATTCAAATACCGCAGGGTACCACGGGATCAACCTATCACCGTTCGGCTTACATGGGCCACAAGATCTTCTGGACCGAACTCTCAACGGATCGGATTGGTTATCTGAAAGGGGTTCGCTGATTCCACAAGATCCCTCGCGCCCTCCTAAGGGAAATGGAGGCGCTCAGGGTGCTTGTCTTTATGGGGTGCCTCTTGTTTGAGGCGTTTTTTAAGGCAAGAAAAAAAGCCCGTCTAACTCATCGATTGTCATCATGGAAATCAGTACGATTGGGTACAATTGTGCCCGTCCCTGATATATTTTATTCACGCATTTGCTTTGGGCCATTTTGAGTCCCTGCCAGCCCCCAGCCTTTTAAGATGACTCCTCGTCTTTAGATATGAGAAAAATCCTACACGCTACGTTTGTCTTTCTATGTGCGCTATCTCTTGTTGTCTCATTGGAAGAAAGCCATGCATCCACAACCACTATCGATGAATCGACCGGATTTTGGGGGCAAGCGGTAGGCGAAGGTAATCTTTCTGCGATCAATGAGAATCTTTCTAGCGTCAGGCTTTGGGTCGAAGGGCAGGGCCGCTTCAACAATGCAAACCCCGATAGCAACATGAATTGGTATCAGTCCATTGCTCGAACCGGATTAGGTTATGCGTTCAGCGATCGGCTCACATTCTGGCTGGGTTACACTTATTCACCGGTTAAAAACTACAATAAACCCTTTGTGGCTGAACAGGATTTCTGGCCTGCGATTCGTTATGTATTACCAACAAGCATTGGAACCATCACCCTCAGAGAGTGGGTTGAATTCCGTTATGCTGGAGGCGATACTCCAGGTGTGAGACCGCGTACCTTGATTCGTCTGCTGCATCCTTT
>JBEIRQ010000330.1:0-2356 GCA_040375885.1 Methylococcus sp. | reverse complement strand
GTGGCGTTTGACCGAAGCCGATGGCACTGTGCTCGGTCAGAATGTGACGCCCCTGGATCGGGTCGGTATCTATGTTCCTGGAGGCAAGGCCGCGTATCCCTCCTCTGTTCTGATGAATGCGATTCCGGCACATGTTGCAGGTGTCCTCGAGATCATCATGGTCACCCCGACCCCCTGGGGTGAAATTAATGACTTGGTTTTGGCGGCAGCTCATGTCGCAGGTGTCAGCCGCGTTTTCCGTATCGGCGGGGCGCAAGCGGTGGCCGCGCTCGCCTATGGGACGGAAGGCATTCCTCGGGTGGACAAGATCGTTGGTCCCGGCAATATCTATGTGGCAACTGCAAAAAAGATGGTGTTTGGTGCGGTGGGTATCGATATGGTCGCCGGGCCATCGGAGATCTTGGTGATCGCCGATGGCGGGACTGATCCTGACTGGATGGCCATGGATTTATTCTCTCAGGCGGAACATGACGAGGATGCTCAGGCGATTTTGATCAGTACCAGTGCGCCATATCTTGATCAAGTGGAAGCCAGCATGAATCGTCTTTTACCGGAAATGGCGCGAGCTGAAGTGATCCGTGCGAGTCTGACGCGCCGCGGGGCCTTGGTGTTGGTCAAGGATCTTGAACAAGCGGCTGATGTCGCCAACCGGATCGCGCCTGAGCATCTCGAATTATCCGTTCAAGACCCTGAAGCTATGGCCACAAAGATTCGTCATGCCGGGGCTATTTTTATGGGCAGGCATACCGCAGAGGCGCTGGGTGATTATTGCGCGGGCCCAAACCACGTGCTGCCAACAGCCTCGACCGCGCGATTTTCTTCACCCTTGGGTGTTTATGATTTTCAAAAACGCTCCAGTGTTATTTTTTGTTCAAAAGAAGGGGCGCAAACGCTCGGCAAAACCGCGGCTACGCTGGCCCGCGGCGAAGGGCTTGATGCCCATGCAAGGTCGGCGGAATATCGGTGTCAGTCCCTCCCGTGAGCGCTTCAAAACGGTTGCCTTTTGAGGTCTTAAGACCGGAGCTTCAGGCGCTCAGCGCCTATCATGTTCCTGATTCTAAAGGTTATATTAAGCTGGATGCCATGGAAAACCCCTACGCTTGGCCCGAGGATATGGTCGATCGCTGGGTGAAGATGCTTCGCCATGCGGTTCCCAATCGTTATCCGGATCCTGCCTGTGAGCCTTTGAAAGAGGCCTTGAGGCAATCGAGTAAGGTGCCCGCCGGCAAGGGGTTGCTGTTGGGTAATGGTTCCGACGAAATCATCCAGATTCTATTGATGGCATTGAAGCCGGGCGCTGTGGTCATGGCTCCGGAGCCGACCTTTGTCATGTATCGGCAAATTGCGGTCAGTCTCGGCCTTGAGTTTGTGGGAGTACCCCTCAATCACAAGGATTTTTCTCTCGATGCTAAGGGGTTCCTCAAGGCGATCGAAGTGCACCAGCCTGCCATGATTTTCCTGGCGTATCCCAATAATCCGACCGGCAATCTTTTTGACCATGCCGAGATCCTCGGTGTTCTTGATGCTGCGCCGGGCTTGGTGGTGCTCGATGAGGCCTATGCCCCTTATGCTTCCTCGAGCTTTATGAGTGATTTATTAGCGCATGATCATCTTTTGGTGATGCGAACGCTCTCAAAGCTCGGACTTGCAGGGCTTCGTCTCGGTTTTCTTGCAGGGTCCCCGGCACTGATCAATGAATTCGAGAAACTCAGACTTCCCTACAACATCAATGTCCTCACCCAGATGAGTGCGGAGTTTGCCCTCGCTGAATCCCATGTTTTTGAGGGGCAAGTGGCGCAAATTCTTTCGGATCGAGCGGCTCTCGATAAGGCCCTCCGGGAAGTATCCGCTGTGGAGGTCTTTGACAGTGAGGCGAATTTCATTTTAGTTCGTCTCAAGCGCCATGACCCGACCGAGGTTTTCATTGCACTCAAATCTCGCGGCATCCTGATCAAGAACCTTCATCCTCAAGGGGGCCTTTTAAGTGGTTGCCTTCGGATCACTGTTGGAACGCCCCTTGAAAATCAGCAATTCCTTCATGCCTTCAAGGCCATTCTGGAAGAGCCACACTAATCGGTCTTCTCGCCCCTCTTAGGGCGCCTGAGACCCTCCAACAGCGCGGTTTTTCTTGACCCTTGAGCCTTTCTGCACCAAAATCCCCCCGCTAAAGCAAGAAGGAAACACTGTGTTTCAAAGTTGAGCTTGCTGGGCGTTGTGAGGACCGCAGTGCCGCTTAAAGCATCGAATTATCCCCGAAACGGAGTATCTGAATGATGAGTGGCGTCGATAACGAAAAACGCCGGTTCCTGACCCAGGCCGCCAGCGTGGTGGGTGCCGTTGGCGCAAGCTTTGTCGC
>JBEIRQ010000145.1:0-4852 GCA_040375885.1 Methylococcus sp. | reverse complement strand
GTCTAAATTTGGCAGCCAGCGCATAAGGGTTGTAAGCGGACCCTGGATGATTTGCTGGATCCTTAACAGTGGTCAAGGTCAAGAAGGGGACGCTGGGTTTATCCGATCGAAGATCGAAGACACTCACTTTAAGATCCATTTGGGTAGCGCCTTGTCCAAATCCAATAGCCGAGCGCTCTAATCGATTGCCTTCATTAATCGCGACAAATTGTCCTTTAACTAACCAACCATCGAGCGGCAAAGGGGCAGGGGCCTGAGGTAATGGGGCTGCGTCAAGACCTTGGCTTTTGATGGCCTTAATGAGGCCCTCTCGCATGGCGCCGACAATGTTGGTGGCCTTCTCATCGATGTTCGACCCCATGCTGCTCGCAAAAATTGGTTTTTGAGCAAGCCGTCCTAGAATGCCACCGGTCTGGGCAACACGATCGGATGCGCCCCCGACGCCTGGGTCCGTCTTGATGATGCCGGCATCAAGATCAAAATCGGCGACATAGATCTTTCGAGTGGAGGTCACCCCTTTCACATGTTGAGTAGCCTGTCCTTGTGCCTTGATCTGATCCCGAAAGCCTTGGCTCGAAGAGA
Organism: Methylococcus sp.; assembly: GCA_040375885.1. Lineage (GTDB taxonomy): Bacteria > Pseudomonadota > Gammaproteobacteria > Methylococcales > Methylococcaceae > UBA6136. The sequence goes on along the minus strand of JBEIRQ010000145.1, from coordinate 4,270 downwards.
GTGCTGAACACCCGGCGTCTAAGCTCAAAATAGAGAGAATCAACAGGCGCGTTGAAAGAGATGGGTTCATGAGGGTTATGATGATAAGTTTAGACGGCGTGTTGCTTTAAGCGATGCCTTGGTTGATAGGGTCTCTAAGACCGCTCAAGAGGCTCCTTTGCGCGATTTTTTTTGCTGGTTTTTCGGGGTCGTTCCTTTTTTGCTTTTGGTGGGCTCCAATGCCTCATCGGGTATCGGGTTCGCTGGTGCGCCAATTTTCCATTGAGGCCCCTCACGGACGAGGATGACCTCGGTGATTTGTGTCTTGGTGTAATCACCAAGACGTTGCTTCGGCTCAACTCTAAAGATGGCCATTGAAGGGGTTAGATCTAGATGATAATCCCTTGGCTTATCGGCGGCGATCGCCTTCATGAAGGCCAAATAATGACCGGGATGTTTCCATTCGGCATCCTCAAAGAATGAAAGTGCATTCGGTTCAATGAGCTTTTTGAAGGCATCGACATCGTTTCCTTGTGCCACTCGAACAACTTGTACAAAGGCTGCGCGGACTTCTGATTCGGGTGTGTTTTCGATGCGGACGAACCCCGTTGCGCTTTGTGCAGGTGGGTTCATCCATGAATCATAAGTAGAACATGCACTTAAAGTGAGGACGATCAGAAAAAAGAAGGCGGCAGGTGTAAGGCTCACGATGATGTTCTCAATGCTGACAATAAAGGGGATCAGTGTTTTATTCTAGACAATAGCGGAGGTTTAAGGGGGTAAAGCGACATAGTAAAGGTCTGGCTGAGTCTTTGGTTTTCACCTTTTGGGATGAAAGCCGGTGATGTTGAGGTCAATCAAGACCCATCGCCACAGACTCCCTTTTATCCTATGTGATGGGTTGGGGGCATCAGCAACGGCCATCGCTCTCAAGAAGATCGCTTCATCCAAATTTCATCTTGCACTCATAGGGTTAAAAGGCACTATCCAAGATAATGAGCCTTCTGAGCTCTCTGGATCGCCTTATGAAAGAATTCAACGTTATTCAAGCCACCATCTTATTAATGCTTGCCGCCATGACGGACGATAATCACCAAGGAAAGTCTTTCGATCAAGCATCGTTCAGGGGTCCTTACGCAACGGCTTCTTCCTTCGCCTCATCCTTAGTTTTAGGCCTCAAGAGGGAGCATGCCACCACTTGCCGATCAGCGGAACGAGACACTCCATGAACCGAGCACCTTATCGTCCTTGGAGGTCTTACATACTCATCATGCTGACCGCCTTACTGCCGGCCACTATTGGCTTGGTGGGGACCCACTCTCTCTTCTCCGATTTCATGGCGTGGAGTAAGGAGGTCAATCTGAAGGTGTTTGAGCAAAGCAAGACCCTAGGAAGCTTGTTGCAAAAATCGTCTGACATGGAGCGAAAGGCTCGGCTCGTGGTTCTTTTTTCAGATCAAGCCCTTCATGAACCTTATGAAAGGGAGGCCTACGATCGATCTCGATCGCACTTTTTGAAGGTCCTCGCGGATGTTGGGGAGGCATCGACTGAAGCTGAAGTCATTCTTATGGTCCAGGAAATCAATGACAAGGAGGGGTTTATTCATCAACGTATTGTTGAATGGCAGGAGGGGAGCGGCATGGAGTCTCAATTGGAACCCGTTTTTACTGATTTCCATCTTTCAGTCATGCATCTTTCCACCCGATTCGATCAACAAATTGAAAGGTCGGTGACCCAATTTGAATCTCAAGCGAGTGCGCGGCTTCACACCTTTTTATGGCAATCGGGCGCCCTTATGACCTTGGCGGTCGTCTTGATGTTCATGTTATTTAGAGAGATAAAGATCCTTCCATCGTCTATCAGTCATAGGGCGCAGCCCTCGATGTCAACCGTTGAAGAACACGACCATGTGGATTAAATCTCCTGTCTGGGGTTTGTTTTCCCCTCTCTTCTTTTTATGGATGCTCTTAGAGGCCGGCTGTGCGACAGCACCCCAGCAGCCTCAAGAGGTCAAACCTGAAGCACCCTATGTGATTGAGCGTTCCGATATTGAGGAGTTGGTGCAATTTGGTGACTATTTCGGTGGACTGTCAGAGCCTCAGCAACACACGATCTGTTCGAATCTCAATGTCCGTGAAAGCCAATCCAATAAAACCGATTCCGCTTTGCTTCTTCACCTTGCCGTGGCTCGATCCATTTACGACGACTGCACAGATCTAGAATTGTTATTGGTTAAAACGGGTCAAATTTCGCCTGCTGCGATGAGTGATAGATCATCCAATCACTTTCTAACCATGCTTCGCCGTGCCCTTTTTAAACGCCAAGAGATGCTCTCTTCGGCGAAGCTTCCAATCACAAAGTCGAAACGGAAGTCCTCCCAGAAATCTCCCCAGAGTATTGAAGACAAAAACACAACAAAAAAGAGAAGTGATCAAGCAATTACCCAGCCTTCAACGCTCATGGATACCACCGACAATAGATCTCAACAACCAGAATCATCCCCAATAGATCTTGAGCATACTCGTGTCATGAAGAAGTTGGAGGCGATTAGGGCCATGGAGAAAAAGATCGATGGTTCCTGAGCGCTGATCTCTTTTATGTTTCGCTTCTGGCTCTTATTCGTCACGGGAATCACTCTTTCAGCGGTGTTGGTATTGTCTCTCACGCTCTTTCTTGGAGCGCGGGAAGTGGAAGCTGATTTTCATGCTTATCGCGTGGCTCAAACGGCTTATGACCGATACGAGCAAGTGGCGCATGAGGCCTACCGTTACTTTAAGGCGCGTATCGAGCGGATTGCCACTGGTCAAAGCCGAGAGGGTCAAGAAATTACCATCAGTCGTGAACGATTGATTGAAGCCATGACGAGCCTCCGTCTGATGGCCATTGCGCACGCTGATCAAGATAAGGGGCTTTCTGATGAATTGGAGCGCGTAGCAAGTGTCACCTCATTCCTTGAGGAAAGTCAGTTTAGATTCGATGAAATCGAACACCGACTCGCGATGCATCAAGGTGATGCCGCAAAAAGGGCCCTGACTCAATTTTCTCTCGAAGAGATTGACGAGAAGTTTCAGCCCTTAATGGATGGGAGTATTCATCGACAACATTTAAAAGCCCTTGAAGCTCAGGCTTCACTTGAAGCCTTGATGGATCGTTTTAAATGGTTTTCGGTGCTTGCAGGCCTTTTAGCGGCGATGATCAGTCTTCTTGGAGGTAGCCTATTATCGCATCGACTTCAGGTATCCATTTCAGGGCTGATGGCAGGAACTCGGGCGATTGCGAGCGGACATCTCGATACGCGCATAAAGAATCAGCGACGGGATGAATTCGGCATCCTGGCAGCTAATTTTAATCAGATGGCTACGACTCTTGAGCTTCAACGTGATGCCCTTCATGTCCGCCAAAGTGAACTTGAAGAGAGGGTTTTTGAAAGAACCGAAGAGCTCCAGAGCCTCAATGAAGACCTCACGCGGATGGATGAAGATCGAAGACGTTTCTTAGCGGATGTCAGTCATGAGCTGAGAACACCGATTACGGTGATTCGCGGCGAAGCTGAAATTGCCCTTCGTGGGGCGGCCAAGGATCCAGATCCCTATCGACTTGCACTTCGCCGAATCGTTGAACTTTCTGTTCAGCTTGGGACGTATGTCTCAGATCTCTTATTGACCGCCCGCGCTGAGGAACCGGCTCGTGACAAGGATCTCTATCCTGTCGATATCCGTCAATTGGCCAAAGTGATTGTTAAGGATCTCGTGGTATTGGGTCAAAACCATTCTCTTGAGGTTCAACTTACAATGCCAGAAGAGGACCTTTGGGTGGCTGGAGATGCCATTCGTCTTCGTCAGGCGCTCTTTATCCTCGGTGATAATGCCTGTCGCTATTCATACCCCCAAGGCGTGGTCAAGATTCAACTTCAAACAACACCTGGATGGGTCTTTATTGATGTGATCGATGAGGGGATTGGTATCCCGCCTCATGAATCGGAGCGGATCTTCGAGCGTTCTTTCAGAGGTTCGCTTGCCCGTCAGCAAAGTCCAGATGGACAGGGTCTTGGTCTTACAATGGTGAGGTCTATTCTAGAAACCCACGGGGGCCACATCGAGCTGGTGATGAAGACATCACAAGGAACCACTTTCAGGGTCCATTTGCCGCTGACAGAAGCCGAAGCATCATGAACTATCGAACTGAATCAAGCCCTAAACGATTGCTCCTTGTTGAAGATGATCCAAGGATCTCAGATTTTGTATCACGCGGTCTTCGTGCCGAAGGTTACTCCGTGGAGGTCGTTGCCACG
>JBEIRQ010000060.1:0-8215 GCA_040375885.1 Methylococcus sp. | reverse complement strand
CCTTAAAATTGATGACTTGATTTGCCGTGCCACACTCCAAGGGCTAACGCGTCCTGCCCTTGAAGCTGGAACGCTGAATGGGATGTTGAAGGGCTTCATCGATCTCGTCTTCCTCTATAACGATCGCTACTATGTGTTGGATTACAAATCGAATCGCCTAGGCACTGATTCTCTGGCCTATACGCACGATAAACTTCAGAGCGTGATGCTCGAGGCACGGTATGATCTCCAGTATGTTCTTTACCTGCTGGCCCTCCACCGCCACTTAAAATCTCGAAAATCCGACTATGACTACGATCGTCATATGGGAGGGGCTATCTATCTCTTCCTCAGAGGAGGACATGCCGAGAGCCGGGGCATTTATGCCGATCGCCCTCCAAGATTACTGATCGAACACCTCGATGCACTCTTTGATGGGCCCGAGAGATGCGCCGTATCATGACCAACAAGCCAGAGGCTCTAGAACCCCATCTCGACCTTATTCTTGAGCGGTCCGAAAGAGTGATCGACCTCCTTAAAGAATGGCGTCGGCGACAATGGATTAGACCTCTCGATCTGGCCTTCTCAAGCTTTCTCTTCAAGGAATGTCCAGATGCCCCGCCATTATTGATTCTTTCGAGCGCGCTATTAAGCCATCAGCTAGGCCGAGGCCATGTCTGCCTTGATCTCAAAGCTACTCTTTTAGGCCCCTGTGAAGTCCTACACATCCCTCCAATAGGTGAGATGCTGGGCTTGAAACCGCCCTTCGAACGGGTTCTTGATATCCTTTTGAAGGGCTTGACAGCCGATCTCTGGGCCAAAAGGCTAAAGCACGAAGCACTCATCAGCACCGGCGCCGGTTCAACCCCTCTAGTCCTCGAGCGGGGACGGCTTTACTTTAGGCGCTATTGGGCTTACGAAAAAGGCGTGCGAACCGCGATCGATCAGCGGATTGGTCGTTTCATCGGTCATTCAGATCCGACTTTAGATCATGAACTGGCAGGTCGCCTAAACGCTCTCTTCAAAAGTCCAACAATCGGTCAAATCCATTGGCAGAAAATCGCCTGTGCCTTGGCCGCCCGACAATGGTTCACGATCATTACAGGAGGGCCCGGAACCGGTAAAACCACTTCAGTCCTCAAGTTACTCGCATTGCTCCAATCCATTCACAGTAAAGAAAGCAAGCCTCAAAAACCTCTCCCCCGCCTCAGGATTCAATTGGCCGCCCCTACCGGCAAGGCGGCACAACGCCTCAACACCTCCATTTCAAAATCGATACGTCAGGGGGCCGTTGAACCCTCTCCGTATGCCGAAAACGTTCTAGAGGCAATGTCTCAAAAAGCGCTGACCCTCCACCGACTTTTAGGATATCAAGCAGGCTCCAGACAATTTCGTCATAACCAGCATCATCCGTTGCCCATCGACGTATTGGTCATTGATGAAGCCTCAATGATCGATCTTGAGATGATGAATGCCGTCCTTCTTGCGCTTCCTGCCAACGCGCGCTTGATCCTATTGGGCGATAAAGATCAGCTCGCTTCGGTCGAGGCGGGCACGATTCTTGGTGAAATGTGTCGACGCGCCCATAAGGCACATTATTCTTTTGAGATGCAGGAATGGCTTCTAAAAGTCACCGGAGAGGCGTTGCCGATGGAGATGGTAGATCCCGCTTCAAACCCACTGGATCAAGCCATTATCATGTTACGAGATAGCCACCGATTCAAAGAGGACAGTGGTATCGGTGCACTCGGTCGGACCATCCGAAATGGCGATCTTCAAGCACTCCGTGGCCTTTGGGGAGAGGGTTACAAGGATATCGCTGAAGTACAGATTAGTGGCAACGACATCAAACCACTGCAAAGGCTAGTCATCGAGGGGCAACTCCTCTTAGAAGAGGAACGGCGGTATGGCTATCGCCACTATCTTGAAACACTCCAACGAGATGAGCCTTCACGGGATGCACACCCCGAGGATTTTGCTGCCTGGGCTGTGAAGGTACTTGAAGCTCATAGCTCCTTTCAGGTTCTCGCAGGAGTTAGAAAAGGGGCCTTTGGAGTCGATGCACTCAATACCCTGATTGCAGAAAGCCTCCAGCAGGAAGGGCTTATCTCGGCGAGCGATGGCTGGTACTTCGGACGCCCAGTCATGGTCATTCGAAATGACTACGCCCTCGGACTGATGAATGGCGATATCGGTATCACCCTGAGGCTTCCGGTCGAAGGAGGAGGCTCTGCCCTTCGGGTTGCCTTCCCAAACGAAGAAGGAACCCATGGCGTTCGATGGGTCCTTCCAAGCCGGCTCCGTGACGCTGAGACAGTCTTCGCCCTCACGGTACACAAGTCACAAGGATCGGAATTTGCGCATACTACGTTGATCCTTCCCCCCCATCATTCGGGCATCATGACCCGAGAATTGCTCTATACCGGCGTCACTCGAGCCTCCGAGTGGTTCACCCTTGTGCATACCGGTGATCAGTCAATCCTTCAAAAGACTGTTATTCAACGCGTTGAACGACACAGTGGGCTCATTGCTGATGGATAAACTCTAGAAAACAACTCAGTCTCTACCGCCCGCCTCTTCAGGTGCGTCAAGTTCGTCCTCATCAGGATCCACAAGAGTCGCTGGCAAAGTTTTTGAAGACTTGATTCCAAGCTTCCGTAGTTTTTCAGCGCGTCCAAGAAGATTGCCCCGACCATCCTTTAACTTATTAAAGGCTTGGTGATAGGCGCCTTGTGCTTGATCGAGATTCTTGCCAATAGATTCCAGATCCTGAACAAAACCGCACAGTTTGTCATAAAGATCTCCCCCCTGCCGCGCGATTTCCTGGGCATTACGGCTCTGCTGCTCCTGACGCCAAAGATGAGAGACCGTTCGAACGACAAAAAGGAGGGTGCTCGGGCTGACCAAGAGAACATTCTTCTCCCAAGCCTCCCGCCAAAGATCTTCATCCTCTGCAATGGCTAACATGAAGGCAGGCTCCACAGGAATGAACATGATCACGAAATCAAGGGAATTGATCTGATAGAGATCTTGATAGTTTCGTGCCGCAAGCCCCTTGATATGGCTCCGAACCGACTCCAAATGTCGCTTTAGTTCGACAGCACGCTCAAGCTCTGTGTCGACCGAGGAATAGGCCTCATAGGCAAGTAAAGACACCTTAGCATCGATCACCAAATGTCGCTGTTCTGGAAGATGCACGATGACATCAGGTTGAGCCCTGCTGCCATCATCACGATGATGACTTTCCTGTGTACGGTAATGAAGTCCTTCGGTCAGACCTGAGGCATCTAAGACTCGCTCAAGAATCAATTCTCCCCAGTTACCTTGGACCTTCGATTGGCCTTTTAGCGCCTGAGTCAGATTGGTGGCATCAGAGGATAATTGTTGATTCAAGGAAAGGAGATGGCGCACCTGTTCCGCGAGAGCACTACGATCCTGGCCTTCCTTGACGTAAACTTCCTCAACCTTTCCCTGAAAGGCCTGAATTCTCTCTTTAAGAGGATTCAGGAGTTGTGACAAATGACTTTCATTTTGTTCCACAAACCGCTTGGACTTCTCTTCCAAAATCTCGTTCGCCATCACCTTGAATTCGTGACTGAGAGATTCCCGAGCCTCTAAGAGCAGCCGGACTTTATCTTCATGTTGAAGGCGTTCAGCTTCAAGCAGGGTATCTGATTCTGTTTGAGTCCTCAGGAGATTTTGATAACGAAGGTGGAGCCCTTCGTACTGCTGCTCAAGAGACTCCAGATGATCCGCTTTTTCCTTAAGCCGGGCGTTTTCAATGTTGACTTGATCAAAACGCAGTCGATCATCCGCCCACTGCTGCTTGGAGGTCTCGACGTCTTCTCTCAGCCGAGATTCACTCTCGTTCAAGGTAGACAGTCGCTCAAGAAGGACCGCTCGCTCGATCAGAAGAGCATCACCGATTTTAAGACGTGATCTTAGAACCAGCAGGGTGAAAACCATACCCAGCAGCCCGCCAACGAGCAGGGGCTGCCAAACCGGGAGATGGGTCTCAATAAGAAGATGTTCCATCGTTGGTTAGCATCCATTTAAGAGGAACGGGGTGAAGCGGTTGGAATGCGCCATCGTTTTTTTCTCCCCATCGATCAAGCAATGTGATGGAAGAGTCGTCAGCATCCACATTCAGAGGCATATCATCACATATTTTTGAAGGCACCATCGAAATAATGATTCACATATGCTATTCGTTTTGCTATCATGAAGCCATGGACATTAATGATAAACGCCTTGAATCGCTACGCCGAGAAATTCAAAAGTTTCGGAGTATTGCTGCCTTTGCAAGACATTACGATCTCGATTCGACCTATATCTCCCAATTGCTCAATGGTCACCGAAATCTCGGCGAGAAGGCCGCCCCGCAATATTGAGAGCAAGCTGGGCCTAGCGCCCATGTCGATGGACTATCAAGACGATCCTGAAATCGATGACAATCACTACAAACTGCCTCAGGGATTAAGGCGAGTGCCGCGCATCAGCTTTGTACAGGCCGGGGTCTGGACTGAGGCTGTGGACCCTTATGCCACGGGGGCAGGTGACGATTATCTTCTGACAGATACGCCCCTCGGGCCCCATGCTTTTGCCCTAACGATCCGAGGCACCTCGATGGAACCTGACTTCAAAGAGGGCGACACCATTGTGATTGATCCTGATATCAAACCAAGTCCAGGCGACTTTGTCGTTGCTAAAAATCAGGAGGAGGAGGCCACCTTCAAGAAGTTTAGGCCTCGGGGCATTGATCAGCAGGGTCGATCCGTGATTGAACTGATCCCACTCAACGAAGACTTCCCATCCATGCGTTCCGATGTCGTGTCATTTGAGATCATTGGCACCATGCTGGAACATCGGCGTTATCGCACCTCCCGAGAATAGCGACGAACCATAGCGGATATTTAGCTTTTGCTATTGTTTTTGTGATTAGCACGTGCTATCGTTTTCCGGCGTCTACATTTTGGACGTTTCAACACGGGAATTCGATATGAAAAACACAGTGCTCTTCATCGTCATGGCCATCATTTACGCCCTTTCCTCAGAAATGGATTATCTCGACGCCGAAATGATGCGACGAAACGGCCGGGATATGATCGCGACCACCCCTCCAGTTGATGGATCATTGCCACCGACTCTCGCACAGCTTGATCAACATCACTCGACGATTCGTTAATGAAACCCCATAGGAAAGCCGATAACGCAAGGTGGCCCTTTCACTATGGACGGTCACTTTGCTGAGTGGATTAAGGCTCACCATGAAGAATGAAAGCCCCCTGACTTAGATTTACTCCCAGCAGATGTTAGAATAATTGACCACTCTAAGGAGTCCCTTGGAGGATAACGATGCGATGAGTGACGGTTGATGGCACGATCCAATCCCGACGCCACACCGTTTTCAACCGAGATGAGCCGCCCATCCGACATGGATACCGTGGAAAGAAAAACAATGACTGCTGAGGCCCTGGTTCTTGGCCTCATGACGCACTGCGAAAAAGCCTGTCAGCTGGCGTTCCCAGAGTTTCTAGAGACCCTCGAAAACGAATCGGTCGAGCACGGCATATCAGAAGAAACGCTCACGACCCTGTTTGTGGCCGACACCGCCATGGAAAAGGCCGAGATGTATCGTTGGTACTATATTCTCTCGCTGACCGTGGGATTGATGTATTTCTTCGGTCGAAGCGACAGGGAAGCGCTGACCGCGATCTACCGTGGCATTCAATCGGCCATCCGGGAACAGTTCAACGAGGACATTGCCGATCAAGCGACCGAGGCCATGGGATCGACCATTTCGATCTTTCGAAAAAATCCCTACGATGCATATCAAACGGCTGCGATGACCTTTCTGAGCATGATCGGCTATCTACACCACGAGGATTCCTCAGAGGCCGCGACCAGCGAAACCTTCCTGAACACGATCAAGATGGGGTTTGCGCGCGCTATACCCTTCGTTCACAGCTTGTCAACTGAATCAGACATCATCGCCTGAACCCCTCCCCCTCTCGAGGCCTTAACCAAGGCCCATCGAAGCCGAGAGACCCTTCAGTGCTTAAGTGCCTCTGGCTTGAATCTCGTGCCTTGGCGCTTTAGAAGAAGCGACAGCTCAGCAACCTCACACCCAATGATTTTGGCAAGGGTATCAAAGCCCCACGCTGGCTGGCCGTCTTTCAAGACCGTATCCGCCGGCGGCAGAAATCCACCACTGATTAAATTGAAGATTTCCTGAACACGCTGATCGAGGGGTTCACCATCTTGATGCTGCCTCATTTTGAGATTCAAATCGGACTCTGCTTTAGGTTCCTTCATGCCGCTATACCTTCTGTTGGACTTCTCAAAATGTTTGGGACGCCTCAAGAGGATTTCAAGACAGAGGTAACAAGATTTTTACTCAAGTATTTCCTAAAAGCCCCTTCCAACCTAAAAACGTCTTGTTTATTATGGAATTACCCACATCTCAAAGGAGCATCTCCATGGCAAAGTCTACTGACGTGAAATCAACCCCAAAAAGTGCGGCTGCGAAAGAAAAGAAGCCCGCTGAAGTTAAACCAGCGAAAGCCTCTAAAAGCACTCCGGCGGCATCTTCAAAAATCCCTGCCACAACTAAGGCCTCGAAGGCTACCAAAGCGGCAGCGACCCCAAAGCCTAAAAAGTCGACTCTCTCAAAGGCGCCTCAACCAGGACAGGACATGATCAATGGGATGGTCGCGGTCGCGGCTTACTTCCTGGCTGAAAAGCGTCAGTTCGCACCCGGATTTGAAGAGCAGGACTGGCTTGCGGCGAAGGCTCAGATCATGGCCCAGCTCGCTGAAGCCAAAAACCCTCTGAAATAAATCAAACTGAGACGTCGCGGGTCATTGGATGCCCCGCGACTCTCTTTCAAAAAGCCACAGCAAACCCCATATTACTTAACAATGAGGGCGTTGAGGCGTTGGTTCCGGCGCTGGACTGTCCCCACATGGACACCCGCGAATTAATCGTCCAAATAAATCCTGCGCCCACTACATTTTGGGCCTCAACGATAACGACCTGGTTAGGACCTGTCATGGCCTGACCATTCGGTACCCTCGGGATGCTTGGTGAATTGTAGTAACCATGGATAAACCAGGCCACATCCTTATTCCAAAAGTCACGCTGTAAGGACCACTGAAAACTGAAATCCCAGACGTTCTCTTTTTGGTTCGAGGTGATGTCCTGGGTCCTGACCGCACCGAAGTTGTATTCCAAATCGACCTCAAAAGGGAGTGACTGGTCGAAATTAAAGCTAACCCCAGGCTGGGTGCCACTATTGGTGGTGGTATTTCCGAGCCACTCCGTCTGAAGGTAAGCCTCGATCGCCATCGCCGGAAGAAAGAACGCCTGTTGTTCACCCCAACAATGGATTTTGGTATCAAAACCGATGGGTGAAAAGTTCCAAGAATCCGTTGCGCCTCCGGTATAGGTGGGGCCATTGCCAAAGAGACGAAGCTCGATGTTATCGGTTAAACCATAGCGTACGAGGTAGTCCATCGCATATTGCACCGGCTGCGGCGAACCTCTGTTGACCGCCGCACTGAAACTTAAAGGTTCAAATTCAATATAGACCCTACCCTCAGGAAGGGTAAAAGCACTGTTGGGCCAATTTGCAAGATCGGCACCAGGATTCCCAATATCAGGTGTGCTGCGCCAACGTTCGATGTTCTCCGGCAGTCGGGCACGAGAACGGTCATAGCGTCCCTTAAAGAAGGCAGACTGATCATCCTTATTGAGGGCCTTGGCATAGTCGTTTATGGAAGCATAGACCCCACCTGCCTTACGGATATTTAGTTTTTGGTGATATCCCGCCTCCTTGAGCATATCCCGCCCAAGGCGCCTTCCATAAGCCCTAAAAATCTCATAGGAATTTTTATTGAGGGTCTTGAGCTTTGCGATCCTGGTATCGGAGATCTCCTGTTCAGACTCATGCTCTTTACTCGCCGGGGGCGAGCTTTTCTCAAAGGCCCATCCGGCATGGGTTTTTATCGTAAAAAAAAGCAAAAAGAAGATCCAAGACCCTCTCAAAGCTCTTTCAAATCGAAGGGGGCGCATGGTTCAATCGAGATAATCAGATGACAGGCGCTCGATGGGCGTCATTGAATCAAGGGGATCGATTCTTCGATGCCGGCCTCCACAAAGACCCGAATCTTGGTCTCCAACTGAATATAAAGTGCCAGGTTCCGGTAAGACATAAAAGTGGCCAGCTCTTTAAAAT
>JBEIRQ010000407.1:0-1576 GCA_040375885.1 Methylococcus sp. | reverse complement strand
TTTTCAAAGAGGGTCATGCCTTCTTCACTTCGAGTGATCAGGAGGGCGCCAAGATCCAATGTCGCTCGGAGGGCCTCTCCCCGGCGGTATAAATCCGTCTCATCGAGACAGACCCCCGCCACAGCTTCAAACTCAGTCCGGTTGGGGGTCATCAAGGTGGCGCCTCGATATTTTTCAAAGTCAGAGCCCTTGGGATCGACAATCACGGGTTTCTGAAGGCGCAAGGCGGACTGAATCAGTGCTTGCGGATCTTCGAGCGTTCCTTTGCCGTAGTCAGACAGGACAACAGCATCAACTTCTGAGAGGGCCGCTTGAAAGGGTTCACTGAGGCGTCGGGCATGATCGGTCGTTAAAGCTTCTTCAAAGTCGAGGCGAATGAGCTGCTGATGGCGGCTTAAGACCCGAAGCTTGGTAATGGTAGGGTGGGATCTTGAGGTGAGAATGTCGCAAGTAATCCCCGCTTCAATAAGGAGACGGAGGAGTGATTGCCCGGCCTCATCCTCACCACAATGGCCAAGGAGCCTGATGGCGCAGCCGAGAGCTCTGGCATTGAGAGCAACATTGCCGGCGCCCCCCGCCCGCTCCTCGATTTCATTAACACGAACCACAGGAACTGGGGCCTCTGGGGATATTCGAGAGGTTCCGCCATGCCAATAGCGATCCAGCATGAGATCACCAGCGACGAGTACGGTAATGTTAGAAAAATCAGGGAGTTGCATTATTAGGTCGGCAGACATTCCAAATTAAAGAATAGCACAGGCGAAGAACGCCCATAGGCTTTCATGATGGCCCCAAAGCCGCTTTTTAAAGCGGCCATCTTTCTAATATTGGATGCAAAAAATAAAGGGGCTCAAGAGAAGGTCTCTAGAGCCCCTTTTTAAAATACGGTGACCCGTGATCTAGTGACCCTGAGTCAGATGGCGTTCCTTGGGGATGCCATCCGTTGCCCCGATTCTAAATCCTTTCCTGAACGCTTTTAGTCATCACGTTCGAGGACGCCGAAGATCTGGAGTAGGCTGGTAAAGAGATTGTAGATCGTTACATAAAGGCTCAAGGTTGCGAGGATGTAATTGGTTTGACCGCCATGGATGATCTGGCTGGTTTCAAAGAGAATGAGTCCGGCCATTAAGAGGACGAAAATGGCGGCAATGGCTACGGCTCCGCCCTCAAGACCAGGAATAAAGGCCACGGCCAGACTGGCGATAAAGGCCACCAAGATACCGGCGCTGAGCATCCCGCCCATGAATCCAAAATCTTTCCGGCTGATGAGGGCATAAGCTGAAAGGCCGACGAAGGTAATGCCTGTGCCCGCGAGTGACATCAGCACCAATTGCGTGCCATTGGCGTAATGACCGATGTACGCGTTTAGAATGGGTCCAAGGGTCATACCCATAAAGCCCGTTAGGGCAAAAAGGCAGACGAGGCCCCAAGCGCTGTTTTGGAAGCGATTGACGAGGAAGAACAGCCCAAAGTATCCGACCAGAGTGACGATAAGGCCGGGGTGGGGGAGTTCGAGCACCATGCTGGCATAGGCGCAAGCCGCTGAGAACATGAGCGTCATCGACAGCAAGGCATA
>JBEIRQ010000001.1:0-29770 GCA_040375885.1 Methylococcus sp. | reverse complement strand
TGACCAGAAGCGCGGGGATCCTCGGGTCGTCCGTCTGAAGAGCTAGCCGATGTGCCCTGATGACCTCCGACTCGCGCATCTTTCCCCGTGATACCAAGGCGGCTGCAAAGTCGGAGTAGCGGGGGGAATGCTCGATGACGTCTTCCGGGGCTTCCGGTTCCGTCTGTAACTGAGGTTCAGCGGCCAAGGTCGTTATCCGATGGAAGGGTAAGGGGAACGTCTAGGGAGGGTAACCTCAACATCTTACACCCATCGCTCGGCGCGGGGGGCATGCAACAGAAGTCACGTCCTTCCTATATTATGTTACTACCTTCCGCCGTGTGATTGACGTCATGAATGTTCTTGCATCAAAGCTGATTGAAAGATTTTCTTCTGAGGGCCTGATCGTTGAAAGGCAGGGCCCGGACGCCCTCTTTGTGAGGCTGTCTCCGATTGAGGAATGCCGTCCTGGTGATTTGGTGTTCGTTGATCATGTCAAATACCTTGACCGGGTCAGGGAGCAGAAGCCCGCCGGTATTGTGACCTCGAAAGGGGTTGCCGAGAGCCTTCAAGACCTGGAGGATCTCGCGGTCCTCATCGCACCGAATGTTCGTCTGGCGATGGCCATTTTGAAGCAGACCTATGCCGATCGAAATGTGCGCGATAGCGAATGGCCAAGAATCCATCTATCGGCGGTGATTCATGACAGCGTCATGGTTCCCGAGGGGGTGTTGGTCGGTCCTGGTGTGGTTATCGGCCGGAATGTGGTGCTCGGTGATCGCGTCGTTCTGATGGCCAATGTCGTCGTCGAACATGATGCGAGGATTGGCGAGGGGACCGTCCTTCATCCGGGCTGTGTCGTCGGTTATGGCTGTGATATTGGATCGGATGTGATCCTTAAGGCGGGATGCGTCATTGGATCCGAAGGGTTTGGTTTCGCCCAGGATGAGCGTCGACGGAACTACCGCATCCCGCATACGGGATCTGTCACGATTGGTGATCGTGTCGTTATAGGGGCTAATACCAATATTGACCGGGGCACTTATGGGATGACCCTGGTGAAATCAGGTGCGGTGATTGATGCGATGTGCCACCTGGGCCATAACGTCGAAATTGGTGAGGACAGTATTCTTTGCGCCCATACCGGGCTTTCAGGGTCTACTCGTTTCGGTCGGAGGGTCATTGCTTCTGGTCAAACCGGAACGCTCGATCACGTGACGGTGCCAGATGACACCGTTTTGTTGCACCGTGCCGGGCTCAATAACAGTATCAAGGAGCCAGGCATGTACGCCGGCGGCCCGGTTCAGCCGCTTCAGCAATACCTCAAGAATATGGCCATCATGCCAAGGTTGCATGAGATGTGGACCCGACTGAAAGCCTTGGAAAAGAAATTGGCGGCTCTTTCAAGTGATGATTAGGGGGCTCTCGGTTGGGTCGATGATTCTTCTCGCCGGCGGGGTTTTGGTGGGCGGGTGCTCTAAGCGGCCGGAGACTCATCCGCCACAGCAAACGCACCTCGCGGCCAAAGCCGTTCCAAGGATTGGGTCCGTCACCAAGGAAATGATTCTTTTAGACGGTGGCTTTTGTGGCGAAAACGATGTGTGTTTTGATCAGAAAAGCCAGCAGAATTTTGACTGCGATGTCGAATTTTCCTGCGTTATAACGTCGCTCAATCCCTCATTCGAATGAAAATTGCCACGTGGAATGTCAATTCTCTGAGGGTCCGGCTTCCTCATGTGCTGGATTGGCTTAAGGCCGTTCAGCCCGATATTTTAGCGCTCCAAGAGACCAAGACGGAGGATGCCCAATTTCCTCTGGAGTCCATTCAGTCTCTGGGTTATCACGTGGTTTCTAGTGGCCAAAAAACCTATAACGGGGTCGCTTTGGTGACCCGAATGGCGCCTGAAAACAGCATCACGGATATTCCTGGTCTTGAAGACCCCCAGCGCAGGATTTTGGCGGCGACGATCGATGGGTCTCGTATCGTCAATCTTTATGTGCCAAATGGCAGCGAAGTGGGTTCTGAGAAGTACGCCTACAAGCTCGACTGGCTTCAGAGGGTCACAGGATGGTTAGA
Source organism: Methylococcus sp. (assembly GCA_040375885.1). Lineage (GTDB taxonomy): Bacteria > Pseudomonadota > Gammaproteobacteria > Methylococcales > Methylococcaceae > UBA6136. The sequence goes on along the minus strand of JBEIRQ010000001.1, from coordinate 27,714 downwards.
GGGGGAGCGCCAGCGTCACCCTCATCTCGTGGTTCTTGGGGATTTTAATATTGCGCCAGCTGATCGGGATGTCTATGACCCGGTGGCTTTTGAAAACAAGCTGCTCTGCAGTGCACCTGAGCGAGCGGCCTTTGAGGCTCTCTTGGGGATCGGGTTGATTGACAGCTTCCGCCGTTTCGATCAGCCAGAAAAGACTTATACCTGGTGGGACTACCGCATGAACGGCTTCCGCCGCAATCTTGGGCTCCGCATTGATCATATCCTTGCGACAGAGGCTTTGATGTCGACTTGCCTTTCGTGTGAGGTGGATCAAGGTCCAAGAGGGCTTGAGCGTCCATCCGATCATGCCCCGGTTCTCGCCATCTTTGGCGATGCGACCTGCTGAATCTTCAATGCTTGCGTTTTTGAGGTGCTGAACCCGTTGGCTTTTTAGGGTCGACACGGTGCTTCTTTTGGGTTGACGTGGCGGGTGTTTTTGCCTTGGATCTAGGTTGAGAGGGGGAGGCTTTAGCGGAGCCTCTTTTATCCCAGTGCTGGGTTGGGCCGACGATAATCAGCGTCCGGTAGGACGCTACTTTCGCGCCGGTCTTTAGGCCTTGATTGCGGTCGATCACATCGACGGATCCGAAACCGCTTTGCCCTACCAAATGGAAGAGTTCTTCCGCCCGATAGTCCTCGACATGCACGCATCCATGCGAGGCGCCTGCTTGCCCCATTTCCCTCATGGATTCCCGATCAAGCGAAGAATGAAGAGCCATCCCGCCATTGAAAAAGACCGCCCAAAGCATGGGGGCATCGTATTTGCCTGACCAATGGCGCGAGGAAAACATCAGCGGTCTGAAGTAGCCTGATGTGGTCTCATGACCTTTGGCTCCTGAAGAGATGAGCCAATAGTAGAGTAGTCCCTTACCCCGCTGGTAAACCCTTAGGGTTTGACCAGGACCCCACAGAGGGTGTGTGGACTTATTGACGATGACGATCAGGTTGTAACTGCTGAAAGCGGGGTTGTCGAGAGGGCTTTTTAAATCTTCAACTTCAGCGCGATCCGGGTCCTTATAGGGCGGAAATGACTTGGTGACACCAAAAATATAATCCTTGTTGGCGCCGATATCAGATTCATACCGGATCTCTGGCTGGGTTCTTGGAAAGCCCTCCCAAGGACCTTCGGGTATGGGGGGCTCGGCCGCTGAAACGGTCAGTGCGAGGGTCAATAATATAAGCCCTGACAGCCCTCTTCCTTGGCTGTCATGGGATCGTGTTGAAGCCTTCATGCGGGTCTCGATGAATGAATGACAAGGATATTAACGCTTGAAACGCCACTTTAGTTCATCAGGATGAGACTTTTTGGTGGGGGGCAGGGGGGAGGCGAAGCCTTTTAGGTGCGCGTCTTAGACAAAACAGTATAATTTACGACCAGCTGTAAACTTTTTTTGGGGCGAGCGCGTTGACAATGGGTGCTCGTCTTTAGACCCCTCAAGGCTCAAGGGAGATGTCGCATGTCAGTTCAGGATTGGGTTGTTGATCAAAGCCGTTTGGATCTCAAGGTCCTCTCAGGGTCGATTCGTCATGATTGGGACCTTTTAGAAGTAAAGGCACTGCTCACTCAGCCGTTTTCGGATCTTTTATTTCTCGCCCAGACAATCCATCGCGAACACTTTGATCCTAATGAAGTGCAGGTCTCAAGTCTTTTGAGTATTAAAACGGGCTCTTGTTCTGAAGATTGTGCCTATTGCCCACAGAGTGCCCACTATCAGACGGGGCTCGGTCAAGAGTCGTTATTACCCATCGCTGATGTCATTGAGGCCGCTCGCAGAGCAAAAGCGGAGGGAGCGGGTCGTTTCTGTATGGGGGCCGCTTGGCGAAGCCCCAGTGATCGCGATATTGATCGCGTCTGCGAGATGATTGAGGAGGTCAAGGCGCTGGGGATGGAGACCTGCGTGACGCTTGGGATGTTGACGGATCAGCAGACGCATCAACTCAAGGAGTCTGGACTTGATTACTACAATCACAATCTCGATACCTCCGAGGCCTACTACTCCGAGATTATTTCTACCCGAACCTATCAGGATCGTCTCGATACTCTCGAACGGGTCCGTGAGGCGGGTTTGAATGTCTGCTGCGGGGGCATTGTGGGGATGGGGGAAGGACTGGAGGATCGGGCGGGGTTGCTCATCCAATTGGCCAATATGCCCCGCCACCCAGAAAGTGTGCCGATCAATCTTCTGGTCAAGGTGGAGGGGACGCCCCTGAGTGATGTGGCTGCGCTTGATCCTCTGGATTTTGTGAGGACTATTGCGGCGGCCCGCATCATGATGCCCAAGTCGCGCGTTCGGCTGTCCGCGGGTCGATCGGAGATGAGTGATGAAATGCAGGCTCTTTGTTTTATGGCGGGGGCTAACTCCATTTTCTATGGCGAACGGTTATTGACGACCGAGAATCCGGTTGCTGAAACGGATCGGCTTTTATTTAGTCGCCTGGGTATTCGCATGTCTGGATTTTACGCTGAAGCCGGTTAATTCCATTTCGAGGCGGCCAGTTCATGAGCGCGGCCAAGGGGTTGTCGGAGAGACTGAAGGAGATCGATTCTCAAGGGCTGACGCGCCGACGAAAGACGCTAATGACCCCGCAGGGGGTCTCGGTCATTCTAGAAGGTCGTCCTTTGCTGAATTTCTGCAGCAATGATTATCTCGGTTTGGCCAATCATCCTCGCGTGGTGGAAGCGCTAAGAAGGGGGGCATCGGAATTCGGCGTTGGCGCTGGGGCCTCGCATTTGGTCTGTGGCCATAGCCTGCCGCATGAACAGTTAGAAGAAGCCTTGGCCGCATTCACGCATCGTGAGCGGGCGCTGTTATTTTCTACAGGCTATATGGCTAATCTGGGCGTGATCGATGCGCTCGTGGGGCGAGGCGGAACCATTTTCGAGGATCGCTTGAATCATGCCTCCTTGCTTGATGGGGCCCGGCTGTCTGGAGCCAAGCTTAAGCGTTACCCTCATGGATCAGTTCCTGCGCTCTCTTCGGGGGAGGGTCACTTGATTGTGAGTGATGGCGTCTTCAGTATGGATGGGGATGCTGCCGATGTGTTGGGTCTTTCTGCGGTGGCTCTGAAGGCGGGCGCCTTATTGATGATTGATGATGCTCACGGCCTTGGAGTTCTTGGTGAGACGGGGGCAGGACTCCTGGAATCTCTGGCGCTCGGTCAGGAGGAGGTCCCGATACTCATGGGTACCTTGGGTAAGGCCTTTGGCACCTTTGGTGCCTTTGTGGCCGGTCAAAAGGACTTAATCGACTATTTATTGCAGCGGGCCCGCACCGCCATCTATACCACCGCCTTGCCGCCGGCACTGGCTGTGGCGACGATGGCCTCGCTGACGCTCATTCAAGCGGAAGCATGGCGCCGTGAACATCTTCGGCTTTTGATTGAGCGGCTTCGACAAGGGGCTACGGATCTCAGTTTGCCTTTGATGGCATCGGGATCACCCATACAGCCTTTTTTATGTGGCAGTCCTTTGGCGGCAACCGCCTTGGCTGATCAGTTATTGGATCGGGGCTTTTTGGTGAGCGCTATTCGCCCTCCGACGGTTCCAAGGGGAACGGCAAGACTTCGTGTGACCCTCACGGCGGGCCATACTCACGATCAGGTTGATGCTCTTTTAGAAGCCCTATCGGATGGCTTTCGATTACTGCCATCGTCTCTGTTTGAAGATCCAAGGCCATGACGGCGCAGCCTTTGGAAGAGCTTTATGTTGAGCGTTGGGGCCGCGGACCTGATCTTTTGATCGTCCATGGCTGGGGCATGCATGGCGGCTTACTGAAGGATTTTGCCGATCAGCTATCACGGGATTTCTCTATCACTCTTTTAGATCTTCCGGGTCATGGTTTCAGTCCCCAAGGTTCTTGGCAGCAGGAGGATCTGATCAAGATGCTCCTGAAGGTGGCGCCGCCCCGCGCACATTGGCTCGGTTGGTCTCTTGGGGGTGTATTGGCCAGCCTCGTCGCCGGTGCCGCGCCAGAGCGTCTTTTAAGTCTTACCTTGATGGCCAGTTCGCCCTTATTTATTGAGGCGGCTGATTGGCCTGGCGTGCCTAGAAGTCTGTTAGTGGAGATGGCGGCGCAACTGGAGGAGGATTTTCAAGGCACCATGAAGCGGTTTGTGGGTTTGCAAACCTTGGGTCAGACCGATGCGCGTGATATGGCAAGGCGGATCAAGGAGGCAGTCGCCGCGCGCCCCCTGGCGGACCCTAAGGCCCTTGAGGGGGGTCTTTCTTTGCTGTTGGAGCAAGATCTAAGATCCGATTTTGAGAGACTTTCGTTGCCGGTTGCTGTCATCCTCGGGGGTCTCGATCGACTCGTGCCGATCGCGGTGGTGGATAGGATGAGAGTGCTGCGATCGGAGATCGACCTTTGCATCCTCAAAGGTGCCGCGCATCTTCCTTTTTGGACCCACCGTGATGAAGTGGCTTTATTTTTACGTGATTTTCTTCTAAGGGTCCCTCGATGAGTGTCTTCGGGTCCCCTGCGATTTATCCTTATAAGACCCTGATCGCGCGATCGTTCGGTCGTGCAGCGACGGCTTACGATGCCCTGGCGAGGCTTCAGGGAACCTCGGCGCTCGAATTGATTGAGCGGCTTCCCGATGGCCTTGATGCCCCTTTGGTTCTGGATCTTGGGGCGGGGACCGGTCGCGGGGCTCTTGCGCTTGAGTTGGCCCTACCAGGGGCTCATGTCGTGGTCCTTGATCTGGCAGAAGGAATGATGCGACACGCATTCAATCAGGGGCTTAAAACCTGCCTCGTCGGCGATGCCGAATCATTACCGCTGGCCGATGGCGTTTTTGATGTGGTCTTCTCCAACATGGCTATTCAGTGGTGCGCTTCCCCTTTGGACGTTTTTAGGGAGAGTTTTAGGGTCTTGAAGCCTGGTGGGCAGATGATCTTTACCTCCTTTGGTCCTCAGACGTTGGTGGAGTTGCGAGATGCATGGAGGGCTGTGGATGAGGAGGTGCATGTCAACCCCTTTTTTTCTGTAGCCAATCTCAAGGAGGCTATCGAAGGGGCAGGTTTTTGTGGTTGCGAGGTGTTCACAAGACCGCATCGCCTCGATTACCCTGATGTCATGACGCTTATGCGTGAACTGAAAGGAATTGGCGCCAGCAACCAGATGCCCGGTCGGGCTAGTTATCTGACCGGAAAAGGCCGTTTCCTTAAAATGATGGAGGCTTATCCAGTGATCGAAGGGCCCTTTGGGCCGATGATCTTAGCGACTTTCGATGTCGTCATCGGCTCTTTTTATCGGCCAAAGGGTGAATGCCCATGAAGCGGCGTGGGATTTTGGTGACGGGGACCGATACTGGTATCGGGAAGACCCATGTGGCCGTTCGTTTGGTGAGGGCGCTTCAGTCTGCGGGGTTAACCGTGGCCGCCATGAAGCCGGTGGCCAGTGGCGCGGTCAGAGTCGGTGATGCGTGGCTGAATGACGATGCCTTAGAGCTTCAGAGGGCTGCGGCGCTCGATATTCCCTATGATTGGGTTAATCCCTCTGTTTTTCGGATGGCCACCTCTCCCCACCTTGCGGCCAGGGCCGAAGGTGCCGTTGTCGATCTCGATCGGCTGGTCGACGCATTGGATCGGTTGGTTGCTTTGGCTGATTGTGTTGTGGTTGAAGGGGTGGGTGGCTGGCGGGTTCCGCTCAATGATGATGAAGATATGGCTGATCTTGCGCGACGGTTTGATCTCCCGGTGGTTTTGGTGGTGGGTCTTCGTCTTGGCTGCATTAACCACGCGCGTTTGACCGCTGACGCTATTTTGAATTCGGGGCTCGTGATGGGAGGCTGGATAGCTAATGAGCTCTTCCCTAGATCTCAGGAGTCTCAAGACATGCTCTATGCCCTTGAAGAAATCATAGGTCAGCCTCTCTTAAAAATGCCCTTTGAGCCTCTTCAGGGGGGGGGTGTGTTGGCGACAAATAACCCTATGGAGATTGTTGAAATCTTGCGCCTTGTGGCGCCTTCAGCTAGCATTTAGGCTGGGTGTAGTTGATGATTGGGGAATAATCGGCCATGTGGCCGGTCCATCAGGATAAAATTCCTCAGGAGATAGGCGCTCTTGATCATCGGGTCCGGTTTGAGATGATCGTGATTCCTCAAGGAACTCATCACGCTGAAGCAGAGGCAATGTCGGCCCAAACGATTCTTTAATGTGGATCGTGGGATCGGTCGAAGGGCTTTAGATGGCCCAGATTGCCGTCAAATAATAATATGGAAGCGCGCAAAGATGGGCGGGAAAGGCTCCCCCTAAAATGGGGCATACATCCTCGCTGGCGACGCAACCAATTGAGTGATTGGCTGCCTAAGGCAGAGACCTTATCGAAGGGATACGCCTTAATATCCATTCAGGATGTCTTGATGAGAGGAGACTGACTTTTGGGTGCCGCAAAAATATTTTTTGACCTATATAAAGCAAGGCCAATCGTTGGTCCGAGCGACTGTAGAGAGAGGGTTTCGTGAAGAAATTAATGACTTTACTGGCGGTGAGTGGGTTAGCGGTCGCTGGTGAGGCTTCTGCTGATTACGCACTCAATCTGACTGAAGGCGTCACCGAGCTCAGTCATGATATCCATGATCTGCATATGCTGATCTTCTGGATCTGCGTAGGCATTGGCGTCTTGGTTTATGGGGTTCTGGTCTACTCGTTAATCCATCACCGGAAGTCAAAGGGTGTTGTGCCCGCACAGTTTCATGAGAATACCAAGATTGAGATCCTTTGGACGGTCATCCCCTTCCTGATTTTGCTGGGAATGGCGGTTCCTGCGACGCGGGTGATGATCAAAGCCTATGATACGACCGGAGCAGATCTCACGGTGAAGGTGACGGGGTATCAGTGGAAATGGAAATATGACTATCTTGATGAAGGGGTCAGTTTTTTCAGTACCCTCTCAGCCAAGAGCAATGAAGCGCGTCAATTGGATTCGGGTATCGATCCTGCCACCGTGGATCATTATCTTCTTGATGTGGATCACCCCTTGGTTCTCCCTGTGGGTAAGAAGGTCCGATTCCTCTTTACCGGCGGCGATGTGATTCACTCCTGGTGGGTGCCGGATCTTGGGTGGAAAAAAGACACTATTCCAGGTTTTATTACCGATGGCTGGGCAACGATTGAGAAGCCGGGCACCTATCGTGGTCAGTGTACGGAGCTCTGCGGCCGTGATCATGGCTTCATGCCGATTGTCGTGATCGCAAAGCCGGAGGCGGAATATCGCGAATGGCTGGCCGCTCAAAAGGGCGCTCCCATCGTGGCGGTCGATGACTCCGCCAGCCATCAAGAAAAAGCCAATGATCATCAACCAGAGCCTATCCAAGTGGCTGCAGCCACCGGCGAGGCGATGAGCCCCGCGCCGGCCGAGATCGGTGAGCCTCTCACCCAAGAGGTCGCTATGACGCTTGGCAAAGAAGTCTATGAAAGCCATTGCCAGAGCTGTCATCAGGCGAATGGGGAAGGCATTCAGGGTCTCTTTCCTGCGATTCACGGCAGTCAGGTGGTCCTAGGTCCCGTGGCAGCCCACATTCAACTGGTTCTAAATGGCAAGCCACCTTTGATGGCGTCATTCCGCAATATCTTGAAACCTCAAGAGGTTGCGGCGGTCATTACTTATCAGCGTAACGCGTTCGGCAACAGCACCGGTGATTTGGTGCAGCCCGCCGACATCGCGGCCCACTAAATCAACGTACCCATTTTTTGAGGTGAATCCTATGTCAGTTTCGGCCATTCATGACGATCACCATGACCACGGTCCAGCCAAGGGCCTGATGAGATGGGTGACGACCACTAATCACAAGGATATCGGCACGCTCTACATGGTGACCTCCTTGATCATGTTTATGGTCGGTGGCGCCATGGCGCTGGTGATCAGAGCGGAGCTCTTTGAGCCTGGTATGCAGTTTGTCGACCCGATGTTCTTTAACTCGATGACGACGTTGCATGCGTTGATTATGGTTTTCGGCGCGGTCATGCCTGCCTTTGCGGGCCTTGCTAACTGGATGATTCCGATGATGATCGGATCTCCTGATATGGCCTTGCCTCGCCTCAATAATTGGAGCTTCTGGCTGTTGCCCTTTGCTGCTTTGATGCTGGTCAGCACCCTCTTTATGGAAGGGGGTGCGGCAGCGGCTGGCTGGACGCTTTACCCCCCGTTGGTTCTCCAGACGGGAGCAGCCTTTCCTTTTACGATCTTTACTATCCATATTCTCGGGGTCTCTTCGATTCTCGCCGCGATCAATATCATCGTGACGATCCTCAACATGCGGGCACCAGGCATGACTCTGATGAAAATGCCCCTGTTCGTATGGACCTGGCTGATCACAGCCTTTCTTTTGATCGCGATCATGCCTGTTTTTGCGGACGCGGTGACTATGCTGCTGACCGACAAGTTCTTTGGTACCAGCTTCTTCAATGCAGCGGGTGGCGGTGATCCGGTCCTCTATCAGCACCTGTTCTGGTTCTTTGGTCACCCCGAGGTTTACGTCCTGATCCTGCCTTCTTTCGGGATCGTGTCACAAATCATCCCGACTTTTTCCAGGAAGCCCTTGTTTGGTTACTCCTCGATGGTCTATGCCACCGCCTCCATTGGGTTCCTGTCCTTCATTGTGTGGGCGCATCATCAGTACACGGTCGGCATGCCGGTTGAGGGTGAACTTTATTTCACCTACGCCACGATGCTGATTGCGGTGCCCACCGGAGTCAAGGTGTTTAACTGGATCTCGACAATGTGGAAGGGTGCCATTACCTTTGAATCACCCATGCTTTGGGCGATTGCCTTTGTGGTGCTGTTCACCATGGGCGGCTTTACCGGTCTGATGATGTCCATCTCACCGGCCGATCTGCAGTACCACGACACCTACTTCATCGTGGCTCATTTTCACTATGTCCTTGTTTCTGGGGCGGTGTTTGCCATCATTGGTGGGGTCTACTTCTGGTTACCGAAATGGACTGGACGCATGTACGACGAGCGATTGGCGCAGCTCCATTTTTGGCTGACAACCCTCTCGGTGAATCTGTGCTTTTTCCCGCAGCATTTCCTCGGGCTGGCTGGAATGCCAAGACGAATTCCAGACTACGCGCTGCAATTTGCTGAATTCAATGCCTGGTCCTCAGTTGGCGCCTTCATTTTTGGCTTTTCACAGCTCATTTTCTGCTACATCGTGATCAGGTGTATGACTGGCCAGGGTGAACATGCGAGTGGTGAGGTCTGGGAAGGTGCTAGCGAGCATGGTCTTGAGTTTACCTTGCCATCGCCAGCGCCTTATCACACGTGGGAAACACCGCCGCACGTTCACTAGGGCAGGCGGTTGGCGATCAGAAGTGAACGTTGAGTGTATGAAGGGATGAAGCTCAGAACAAAAAACATCCTGATGGCACTACTCTTTGGGGGTGTAGCGGTCAGTCTCTATGTCCTTGCTATTTACCACGTGATGAAAGGTACCGGACTCCCATGAGCCAGGTACCTCAGCGGCGATCGAATGCCAAGGTGCTGATTTACGTTGTCCTTGTGGTCATCGCCATGTTTGGTTTTGGTTTTGCCCTGGTGCCGCTTTACGATGTCTTTTGTGAGTTGACCGGGCTCAACGGCAAGGTCAAAACGGAAGCTCAGGCCGAGATGATGACCCGGGTTGATCAATCGCGGTGGGTGACGGTTGAGTTTGTGACGACAGTGAATGGGTCGATGCCGCTCGAATTTAGAGCGGCTGTGAACAAGATAAAGGTTCATCCGGGGGAGTATCAGACGGTCACGTTCTATGGTGTCAACCGCTCAGAGAAACCCTTGATCGGTCGAGCCATTCCCAGTATTGCGCCGGGATGGACCACTCAGTTTTTGAAGAAGAGTGAATGTTTCTGTTTTAACGAGCAGCGTTTTGAGCCGCATCAGGAGCGGGAGATGGTCGTTCGATTCGCCATTGATCCCGAGCTTCCAGAGACAGTGGGAGACGTCAGCTTGTCGTATACGTTTTTCGATATCAGCCCTCAGTAGGTGCTGAGCGTTTTATCAGTTATTGATCAGGGGAAATACTCATGGCGCTACATGGATCTTACTTTCTGCCTCACAAGGCCACCCAGCCCATTATTGGCTCCATAGGTCTCTTTGTCCTCCTGGCGGGTTTCTCAAATTACCTGAATGGCTCCGATATCGGGCCCACCATGATGTGGGTTGGGGCGGGAACCATCATTTACATGATGTTCATCTGGTTTGCGGCCATTATCCGCGAGAGTATCGGCGGTCTTTATAATCACCAAGTTGAAATATCCTTCAAGATGGGAATGATTTGGTTCATTACCTCAGAGGTCTTCTTCTTCGCCGCCTTTTTTGGCGCACTTTACTATTGCCGAGACCTTGCCTTGCCTTGGCTTGGGGGGGACACGCCCGGAACGGGCGTTCACTCAACCCATCAGTTCCTTTGGGATACTTTTAAGAATGTCTGGCCCACCAATGGTCCAGGCCATATCGGGGGTAATGAGGAAGGTGAATTTGAGCCGATGGCGGCTTGGGGGATCCCGGCCATCAATACCCTGATTCTTCTCACCAGTGGAGTGACCGTGACGTGGGCGCATTGGGGGCTACTCAAGGATAATCGTCGCCAGCTGATCATCGGTCTCGCCCTCACGGTCCTTCTGGGTTTTGCATTCGTCTTCCTGCAGGGCGTTGAATACCATGAGGCCTATACAGAAATGGGGCTGACGCTCGGCACGGGTATCTATGGCTCCACGTTCTTCATGCTGACCGGTTTTCATGGTCTTCATGTGACTATCGGTGCCATCTTTCTTCTGATCGTGCTGATCCGGAGTCTGCGTGGCCACTTCAGCAGCCACAATCATTTTGCGTTTGAGGCGGCGGCTTGGTACTGGCATTTCGTCGACGTCGTTTGGCTGGGCCTTTTTATCTTTGTTTATTGGCTTTAGTTCGGGGGATGATCACCCAAGGTTCTAGCGGCCTTGGGTGAAAGCTGTCCCTTTATTGACGGGTGGTGTTGGGTGAGAGGCCTCCTGATGCGAGGAATAAGCCCGTCGTATCGACGCGGTCAAACACATACTCTCGGTTACAGAACTCACAGTGTACCGAGATCACTTCATCCCGTTCTGACAAGCTTTGGACTTCCTTGGGGCCCAGTGCCATAAGGACCGACTCGATGCGGCTGCGGCTGCAGCCACATCGGAAGCGGACGATTTCAGGCTCTTGCAGACGAACGGTTTCTTCGTGAAACAGTCGAAATAAAAGGGCCTCGGGTGGGAGTTCTAAAAGCTCTTCATGGGTCACGGTAGCCGCCAGATGATGGATCCGATTCCAGTCATCCTCATCCCTTTCATGTCCTGGTAGAGCCTGAAGAAAAAGACCGCCGGCGCGGTGCTCGTTGGCGGTCAGCCAAAGCCGCGTTGGGAGCTGTTCCGAGCGTTCAAAGTAACCTTCAATGGCCTCCGCGAGAGAGGCGCCCTCGAGCGCGACGATTCCCTGGTAAGGCTCCATGTCGCGATTCTGAATCGTGATGACCATGCGCCCTTCACCAAACAATTCATCAAGGGATGCTCCGGATGGTTCCGATTCAAAATGTGCAAGGCCCCGAATCGTTCGCTGATGGGTTGCTTGTGCTACGAGTGTTTTAATGGGCCCGCTTCCTTGAACTTGAAGGATCAAGGACCCCTCAAACTTGATGGTGCCAGAAAGTAAGAGAACGGCCACCATGGCCTCGCCAAGTGGCGCGGCAACACGGCAAGGGTAGTGGGAGGCCCCTTGTGTGGCCAACCAGGCATCCTCAAGGCGAACGATTTCGCCTCGGATGCCCAGGTGTTCAAAATGAAAGCGTTGAAAGGAGTCGGTGGACGGCATGCTGGGATTTTCTCTCTAAGGTCATTCTTCTCTTATTGTGAGGCAGCGTGTTGATCGATTTCAATGAGGTCGATGATATAAAGAGGGGGTGGCGATGCTGGTTCTTAGGCAGGCTAAATCTCGAGGGAGGAAGCGGAGTGTTTGATTTAACGCGACTTTGGTTCAAAGAGGTGGGGCTTTCACGACTAGAGGAAGCCGATGCATTGCCTGGCAGATCTGACCCGATAGCGACTTCTTTAGTGCACGTCGTTCATGGTCATCCCCTAAAACCACCGTTCCCTTTGGGATTGAAGACCATTTATTTCGGTATGGGCTGCTTTTGGGGTGCCGAACGGAAATTCTGGTCCATGGAGGGTGTTTATACGACGGCAGTGGGGTATGCCGGTGGCTTTACGCCCAATCCGACCTATGAAGAGGTCTGTTCAGGAAAGACCGGGCACGCCGAGGTGGTTATGGTGGTCTTCGATCCGCTCGTGCTGCCATTGAGCAGCTTATTAAAAGTGTTCTGGGAGTCTCACCACCCGGCGCAGGGAATGCGGCAGGGTAATGATCGCGGGACCCAATACCGATCTGCTATTTATACCGGGTGTCCCGAGGATGATCGTTGGGTGATAAAGAGTCTTGATCTTTATCAGAAGGCGATGATTGCGGCTGGGCGAGAGGAGGTCATTACGACGGAAGTGGCCAAAGCCCCTGTCTTCTACTATGCCGAAGACTATCATCAGCAGTATCTTGCTGTTCATCCGAACGGATATTGCGGGCTTTCAGGGCTTGGTGTTTGTTTTGAGGCTAAATCGTTGACGCCGGATGATGTCGATGATGAGATGTCGCCTGAGCAATACAAAAAGCAGGGGCTTGATGTCCCTGCTCGAAGCTGAAGGAGGCCAGTCTGTGCCCTTTTAGGCCCAGACTGACAACAGTGTTGCTCTACACTGATGCAGCTATTTTATCGTGATGACGGGATAGCCGGAATGTGACAAATTGACGCATCAGTGGCCGCTAATGGTCTTATTGAATGGTTTGATGTTGATGAATACCGAACCCTTATCCAGCATACCTTCGCCCACGCATCTCGAGCATGATGCAAGGCAAAACCTTAGATGGTTATTTGTCTTACGCAATTTAATGATTGTGGGAGAGGGGCTGATTATCTTTATCAGCCTTTACGGTCTCGACATACCGCTGCAGGAAGTTCCGCTCTGGGGCATATTGACCTTATTGTCCCTCTTTAATTGGTGGACATGGCTGCGTCTTTCATCGAAAGAACCCATTCTGGAGATGGAGCTTTTTATTCAACTCTCCTGTGATGTTCTCGCTATTACGGCCATCCTCTACTTTACTGGGGGTGCGACTAATCCGGTGGCTTGGTTCTTCCTGCTGCCATTAATTATCGCCGCAACCGTTCTCCCTCAAGAGTACACCTGGTACATGGTGATGTTCACCTCCGGCTGTTACACCCTCTTGATGACCTATTATCATCCGCTGCCCGACATTCAGCCGGTCCTCTTTCAGGATCCAAGAGCCCCTCATGCAATGCACAATCTGCATGCCATGATGCCGGAGCACGATCTGGATCTCCATGTGTTTGGGATGTGGTTTGGTTTCGTTTTTAGTGCGGTCATGGTCGCTTATTTCGTCGTTGAAATGGCGAAGAACCTTCGTGCGCGGGAGCGCAGCCTTGCTGAAGCTCGGGAGCAAACCCTCAGGAATGAGCGCGTTGTCGCTCTGGGGACGTTGGCCGCGGGCGCAGCGCATGAGATGGGGACTCCGCTTGGAACGATGGCGATCTTGATTCGTGAGATAGAGAATCAGTGTGATTCCAGTGCCGAAAGTGACCTTGCAGATAAGATGCGGATTCTTCGAGAGCAGGTTGCCCGGTGCAAACAGGCACTTTCTGTGATGTCAGCAACCGCCGGTGAGATTCGGGCCGAGAGTGGCCGTTTGACCTCGCTGACGGGTTATCTTGATGATGTTGTTGCCAGTTGGCAGCAGCAGTTGCCTGGTGTTGATCTTGATTACCGCAAGGCGGGTCCCTTGCCGCCGCCTGGATTTTTGGCCGAGCTGACGCTGACGCATGCGCTGATCAATATACTCAACAATGCGGCGGAGGTCTCTGAGGAGGGAATGGCCCTTCATGTTCGCTGGGATCATCGGCTTGCGACCTTGCGGATTCTGGATACGGGTCCTGGTCTATCACCGGATGTCTCCAGCCTTATTGGGAAGGTCCCGGTGACTACCAAGGATCAGGGGCTGGGCGTGGGCTTGTTTTTGGCCTTTTCGACCATTAATCGCCTGGGTGGGGTCATTGAGATGACGCCCCGGCGGAAAAGTAAGGGGACCTGCACCAAGATCGAATTGCCGGTAGATGGCCACTGGATTCAGCCTTAAGGGAGGCGATGGAGGTCCGAGGGCCTCCGCGGCGGAGTGTCTTGTTGTGGTTTTCGCTGTGGGGCGCGGATGACAGTAGCGGTTTGGCGAGGCGGGTTATTAGACAGAACGAGAAGAGCATCTGGGGGTGGGAGTGACCGAAGCGCTATTCGATGATGATGATCTGAGTGATGCCTCTCAGCAACCGACCTTGTTGCTGGTGGATGACGATGAAACCTTTTGCAAGGTGCTTGAGGACGCCCTCCATCGGCGTGGGTTTGAGGTGCATGCAGCCACGGATGTTGATGCGGGCATTGCCCTTGCAGAGTCTATCGAGCCTGAATACGCCGTCATCGATCTTCGTATTGGGCAGGAGTCTGGTTTGGTGCTGGTCAAGCGGCTTCATGAGCTGGATGCTAATACCCGGATTGTGATGCTCACCGGGTTTGCTAGCATTGCGACCGCCGTTGAGGCCATTAAGCTTGGGGCGGTTCATTACCTTGCAAAACCTGCAGACGCCGAAGAGATTGTGGCGGCCCTTCATAAGCATGAGGGGGATGAGTTTGTTGAAATCAAGGAAAAGCCCTTGTCCGTTCGTCGCCTCGAATGGGAGCACCTCCAGAAAGTGTTGGTGGAGCATGGCGGCAATATTTCTGCTGCCGCCAGGGCGCTCGGTATGCATCGGCGATCGCTTCAAAGAAAGCTTGAGAAGCGGCCGGTGAAAGACTAGCTGAGCACTCGTCTTTAGTAAGGATAACGCCACCTGATGGGTCGGTATTTTATCTCCAAGGTTAAAAGGGAACGCTGATCTTGTCTCGCCCAGAGCCTCAAGAGCGCTCAAAATGATCCGAAAGTCTTTTTTCAAAAAACATCCCTTGTGCCGGGCTTGAAAGCGGTGCCCGACGTCCCCATCTCCCCTCTGTTGTTAAAACGCCCGGCCCCTTGTCTTGACAGATTGAGGAGCGCCATTATTATTAGCACTCGCGCTTGCTGAGTGCTAACAGGTCTTTGGGGTGGCTGGGGCCACGAAAGGCCTTTCAGTATGGAAGAGGCAGCCCCATTTTTTGTCCAGTAAAGCTTACTAAGGAGTAGTTGATGAATATTCGTCCATTAAACGACCGCGTCATTGTGAAGCGTCTTGAAGAGGAAAAGACCTCACCAGGCGGGATCGTGATTCCTGATTCGGCGGCTGAGAAGCCGATTCGTGGGGAAGTGATTGCTGCCGGCAACGGCAAAGTCCTAGATAACGGTCAGGTTCGCCCACTGGGTGTTAAGGCGGGTGACAAGGTGCTGTTTGGGAAATATTCCGGTACCGAAGTGAAGATCGATGGTCAGGACATTCTGGTGATGCGCGAAGACGACATCATCGCGATTCTTGAAGGCTAATCGATACGATTTTTAGACGATTCAGTAGATTATTGAAAAGGTAAATCAACATGGCAGCAAAAGACGTAAGATTTGGTGATGACGCCCGTAGCCGCATGATGCGGGGCGTTAATATTCTGGCCCAGGCGGTCAAGGTGACATTGGGTCCCAAGGGTCGTAATGTCGTTCTCGACAAAAGCTTCGGTGCCCCCACCGTCACCAAGGACGGTGTATCCGTCGCAAAGGAAATCGAACTGACCGATAAGTTCGAAAACATGGGCGCGCAGTTGGTCAAGGAAGTGGCTTCCAAGACCTCCGATATCGCAGGTGATGGCACCACCACCGCAACCGTTCTTGCACAGTCGATTTTGGTCGAAGGTCTCAAGTCGGTGGCGGCAGGCCTCAACCCAATGGATCTGAAGCGCGGTATTGACAAGGCCGCTGCCGCTGCGGTTGAAGCGATTCATGCGATGTCGGTTCCTTGTGCTGACAGCAATGCGATTGCCCAAGTCGGATCCATTTCAGCGAATTCCGATGAGGCGATTGGCAAGATTATCGCTGATGCGATGGATAAGGTTGGCAAGGAAGGCGTGATCACCGTTGAAGACGGTTCAGGTCTTGAAAATACCCTGGACGTGGTTGAGGGGATGCAGTTTGATCGTGGTTACTTGTCACCCTATTTCGTCAACAATCAGCAGAGCATGAGTGCGGATCTTGAGAATCCACTCATCCTGATCTACGAAAAGAAGGTTTCCAATATTCGTGACCTTCTTCCCGTGCTTGAAGGCGTCGCTAAGGCAGGCCGCCCCTTGTTGATTATCGCGGAGGATGTCGAGGGCGAAGCGCTGGCGACTCTGGTGGTCAACAATATCCGTGGCATTTTGAAGGTTGCGGCTGTTAAGGCGCCAGGCTTTGGTGATCGTCGCAAGGCGATGCTCGAAGATATTGCTATTCTGACCGGTGGTACGGTGATCTCTGAAGAAGTCGGTCTTTCCCTCGAGAAGGCGACCGTTGAGGATCTTGGAACCGCTAAGCGGGTTCAGATCAGCAAGGAAGAAACCACGATCATTGATGGTGCGGGTAGCTCCGATAAGATCCAGGGCCGTATTGTCCAAATCCGGAAGCAGGCGGAAGAAACCAGCTCGGATTACGATCGTGAAAAGCTGCAGGAACGGTTGGCGAAGCTTGCCGGCGGTGTCGCTGTCATTAAGGTTGGCGCGGCCACTGAAGTCGAAATGAAGGAAAAGAAGGCGCGTGTTGAAGATGCTCTGCATGCGACTCGCGCTGCCGTTGAGGAAGGAATCGTTCCGGGTGGTGGCGTCGCTCTGATTCGCGCACTGCAGAAGATCAAGGACCTTAAGGGTGCCAATCATGATCAGGATGTCGGGATCACTATTGCCCGTCGTGCCATGGAAGAGCCGCTGCGTCAGATCGTCGCTAATGCGGGTGAAGAATCCTCAGTCGTCCTTAATAAGGTGTCTGAAGGTTCAGGTAACTATGGTTACAACGCGGCGAATGGTGAATACGGTGACATGGTGGCTTTCGGTATTCTCGATCCTGCCAAGGTCACTCGTTCGGCCCTCCAGAATGCGGCGTCCGTGGCGGGTTTGATGATTACCACCGAAGCTATGATCGCTGAAGAGCCTAAGGCCGATGCGGCGATGCCGGGCGGCATGGGCGGCATGGGTGGCATGGATGGCATGATGTAATCAGGCCTCTTGCCGATAGCTCGATCAGCGGCTGATGCCGGCTGATCATCAGAAGCCCCGACCATGGTCGGGGCTTCTTTATTTTAAGGGTGTGACAAGACGATACGATGTTTTGACACTTTCAATAATAGCAATTACAATACTCTGCTTGATTGCAGGCGCGTAGCTCAGTTGGTTAGAGCACCACCTTGACATGGTGGGGGTCGTTGGTTCGAGTCCAATCGCGCCTACCAAATAAAGAAAAGCATCGCTGTGCGGTGCTTTTTTTGTCCGTGAGGTTTTTCATGCCCGTCATAACACTTCCTGATGGTTCACGCCGAGAGTTTGATCGGCCCGTCACGCTGATGGCAGTGGCAGAATCCATCGGTGCTGGCCTTGCCAAGGCGGCCATCGCGGGACGCATCGAGGATGCGTTGGTCGATCTGTCGACGCTGGTTGAGCGGGATTCGCGGGTGTCGATTGTGACGTCACGGGATGTTGATGGGGTGGATGTGATTAGGCATTCCACGGCGCATCTCTTGGCGCAGGCGGTCAAGGCCCTCTATCCGACGGCTCAAGTGACCATAGGCCCCGTGGTGGATAACGGTTTTTACTACGACTTTTCCTATGAGCGCCCGTTTACGCCTGAGGATCTCGTAGCGATCGAGAAGACCATGGAGGCATTGGCTTCAGAAGCGCTCGAGGTGGAGCGGAAGGAGATGCCAAGAGATGAGGCCGCCGCCTATTTTGAAGGCATTGGTGAGGCCTACAAGGCTGAAATTATTCGCGATATCCCTGAAGGGCAGGTGATTTCGCTCTACCGGCAAGGCGACTTTACTGATCTTTGTCGGGGACCGCACGTTCCGGATACCGGGAAGCTTCGTGCGTTCAAATTAATGAAGATTGCCGGCGCCTATTGGCGCGGTGATTCACGCAATGAAATGTTGCAACGGATTTACGGGACGGCTTGGGGCGACAAGAAGGATCTTAAGGAATACCTCGTTCGCCTCGAAGAAGCGGAGCGCCGCGATCACCGAAAAATCGGCAAGACGCTTGATCTGTTCCATATGCAGGAAGAGGCTCCGGGGATGGTGTTCTGGCATCCCAAGGGATGGACGCTTTGGCAGATCGTCGAGCAATACATGCGTGGCATCTTCCGTGATCATGGCTATGAGGAGATCAGGACACCATTAGTGGTGTCAAGGACCCTCTGGGAGAAGTCTGGGCATTGGGAGAAGTTTCAGGCAGATATGTTCACGACGACCTCGGAGCAGCGTGATTACGCCATTAAGCCGATGAACTGCCCTTGCCATGTTCAGGTCTATAACCAGGGGCTTAGAAGTTACCGAGAACTTCCCCTTCGCTTGGCTGAATTTGGGGCTTGTCACCGCAATGAGCTCTCAGGGGTTCTGCATGGTTTGATGCGGGTGAGAGGCTTTACTCAAGATGATGCCCATATCTTCTGCACGGAAGATATGGTGCAGGCGGAGGTCTCCACGTTTATTGATCTCCTGCATCGGGTTTACGCGGATTTTGGCTTCGAGAAGGTGCTCGTCAAGCTCTCGACCCGGCCTCTGAATCGCGTTGGATCTGACGAGGTTTGGGATAAGGCTGAGGCTGCTCTTGAGGAAGCGCTGACGTCTAAGGGTCTCGTCTGGCAGTTGCAGCCGGGTGAGGGGGCTTTTTATGGCCCTAAGATTGAATTTTCTCTCGCAGATTGTCTGGATCGGGTCTGGCAATGCGGAACGATTCAGGTCGATTTCTCGATGCCTGAGCGTTTGGGGGCGGTTTATGTGGCGGAAGATGGCGCTAAACACACCCCTGTGATGCTTCACAGAGCCATTTTGGGCTCACTGGAGCGGTTTATCGGGATTTTGATCGAGCACTATGCGGGGTATTTCCCGTTATGGTTGGCGCCCGTCCAGTTGGTGGTCCTCAATATCACGGATGGGCAGTCGGATTATGCGCGTGAAGTGGTTGAAACCCTTGGTTCTCAGGGCTTCAGAGTCGAGGCTGACTTGAGAAATGAGAAGATCGGCTTTAAAATCCGCGAGCACTCCATGCAGCGTGTGCCCTATCTGGCCATCATTGGCGAAAAAGAAATGGCGTCTCGGACCATCTCCCTACGCAGTCAAAAGGGGGAGGATCTGGGATCCTTTGGGTTGGAGGACCTGACTCGACGGCTAGCCGAGGAGACAGAAGCCCGTGCTGTCACCCATTAACTGCTTTGTAGGAGGAAAAGGCTATCAGTGCCGATAGAAAAGAGCCGAGACTGAATGACGAAATTCAGTATTCGAACGTCCGTCTGATCGATGCCGAGGGCAATCAGGCTGGGGTGGTATCCAGTCGCGAGGCCAGACAAATGGCCTACGATGCGGAGTTGGATCTGGTGGAAATATCACCCGGTGCAGAACCTCCCGTGTGTCGGATCATGGATTACGGTAAATACCGTTTTGAGCTCAACAAAAAACTGGCCGCAGCCAAGAAGAAGCAAAAGCAGATTCAGGTCAAAGAAGTCAAGTTTAGGCCCGGCACCGATGTCGGTGACTACCAAATTAAGCTGCGTAATTTGACGCGCTTTTTGGAAGAGGGTGACAAGGCTAAAGTGACCGTTCGTTTTAGAGGGCGGGAACTCAGTCATAAGGAACTGGGTATGGATCTTCTGAAACAGATTGAAACCGATTTGCAGGAACATGCGACCGTGGAGCAGTTCCCAAAGATGGAAGGCCGGCAAATGATCATGATGCTGGCTCCTAAGAAAAAGAAAGCCTAGACGAATTTAGATCACCAAGACTAACCGGAGAGCGCAATGCCAAAGTTGAAAACCAACCGTGGCGCGGCGAAACGTTTCAAGAAGACCGCTTCAGGTGGCTTCAAGTGTAACCATTCGTTCCGCCGTCACATCCTGACCAAGAAGAGTACGAAGCGTAAGCGCCAGCTCAGAAGCCCGAACGCCATCCATGCGTCGGACGTCCGTAGCGCGGCAAGAATGTTGCCGTACAGCTGAGATTTTTTGACCTAAGCGAAGTAAAGAGGGTCCAATGCCAAGAGTAAAACGTGGCGTCACTGCGAGAGCTCGCCATAAGAAGGTTCTCAAGCAGGCTAAGGGGTATTATGGTGCCCGCAGTCGTATCTACCGGGTCGCCAAGCAGGCCGTCATCAAGGCCGGCCAGTATGCTTATCGCGATCGCCGTCAGAGGAAGCGTCAGTTCCGTTCCCTCTGGATTGTCCGCATCAATGCGGCGGCCAGAGAGTGTGGTCTGTCCTACAGCCGTTTCATTGCAGGTCTGAACAAAGCATCGGTCGCCATTGATCGGAAGGTTCTGGCGGACATTGCGGTGCATGACAAGGACGCATTTAGAGAGCTCGCGCGGATTGCGCAGGGCTGATCTGCTTGACGTGCGCTGCGTTGGGCACTCAGGTGCCCGCGTGGCCTTTGCCTCCTTCTAACTCACCACACAAGGCTGGTCATGACTACCCTTGAAGACGTTCTGGCGCGTGCGCAAGGGGAACTCCTGGAAGCGGACACGCTTATGTTGCTGGATCAGGTTCGTGTCCAGTACCTCGGCAAGAAAGGCCTGATCACCGAGCAGATGAAGTCGCTCGGGACCCTCGCGGGGGATGAAAGGAAGGCCGCCGGAGCAAAGATCAATCTGATTCGTGATCAGCTGGTTGAGGCGATTGACGCCCGTAAGGACGTGCTTGAAGCCGAAGCACTGAAGGCTCGGCTTGCTAGCGAAACTATTGACGTCACGCTGCCAGGACGCGGGCAACAGATCGGTGGTCTCCATCCGGTGACCCTGACGCTCCGCAGAATGTCGGCGCTATTTAGTCGGATTGGTTTTGACATTGTCGAAGGGCCCGAGGTTGAGGATGATTACCACAACTTCGAAGCGCTCAATATTCCGGCATCACACCCAGCACGGGCGATGCACGACACCTTCTATTTTGATGAACACACGCTGCTGAGAACCCACACCTCGCCAGTTCAGGTTCGCATCATGGAAAGTCAAACGCCGCCCTTGAGAGTCATTGCTCCGGGTCGCGTTTACCGCTGTGACTCTGATCTGACGCATACCCCGATGTTTCATCAGGTTGAGGGCTTTTTGGTCGATCGCGATGTGAGCTTTGCGGATCTTAGGGGCATTCTTTACGAATTTCTGACGCTCTTCTTTGAGAAGGACGTGGCGGTCCGTTTCAGGCCCTCCTATTTTCCTTTTACGGAACCCTCTGCCGAGGTCGATATTGCCTGTGTGATCTGTGATGGTCAGGGCTGTCGGGTGTGTAAGCAGACGGGGTGGCTTGAAGTGATGGGCTGCGGCATGATCCATCCGCGGGTGTTCGAGTCCGTCAATATTGATGCAGAGGTCTACTCAGGGTTTGCCTTTGGTCTCGGCGTTGAGCGCATGGCCATGCTCCGCTATGGCATCAATGATCTGAGGCTTTTCTTTGAAAATGACCTCCGATTCCTTCGACAGTTTTCTGCTTTTTAGGCGATTACCGGCAACTTCCCATGCGTTTCAGCGAAGCCTG
This sequence comes from Methylococcus sp., assembly GCA_040375885.1. Taxonomy (GTDB): domain Bacteria; phylum Pseudomonadota; class Gammaproteobacteria; order Methylococcales; family Methylococcaceae; genus UBA6136. Next base: position 5,891 of record JBEIRQ010000001.1, on the reverse strand, counting down.
GCTCAGAGAGTACGTCAATCCTGCCATCGACACCGATGCCCTCGTCCATCAGTTGACCATGGCAGGACTGGAGGTCGACAGCGTCACCCCTGCAGCGGGTGACTTTAAGGGCGTTGTGGTCGCTGAAATTCTTGATGCCCAGCCTCATCCTGAGGCCGATCGTCTGAGGATCTGTCAGGTGGGCGCAGGCCTTGATCAGCCACTTCAAATTGTTTGCGGTGCCCCTAATGCCCGCGTTGGTATTCGTGTCCCCCTGGCCTTGGTCGGTGCTCTGCTGCCGGGTGGCCTTGAGATTAAGTCCGCTAAACTGCGGGGGATTGAATCCTTTGGAATGCTCTGCTCCCAGAAGGAGTTGGGTATCGAAGAGGATGCCTCGGGACTCATGGAGCTACCGCTGGATGCACCCATCGGCATGGCGCTTCGGGACTATCTTCAGCTGGATGATCAATTGATCGAGGTTGATCTCACCCCCAATCGCGCCGACTGCCTGAGTGTCGAGGGGATTGCGCGGGAGGTGGCCTTATTGAACGCGCTGCCGATCCAGTCTCCAGAGACTGAGGTGCCAGCCCCCGTTATTGATGACATCTGGCCGATCAAGGTGCAGGCGCCAGAGGCGTGTCCTCGGTATCTTGGGCAATTGATTCGAGGCGTCAATCGTCATGCGGGAACCCCCCAATGGCTCAAGGAAAAGCTCCGCCGTTCAGGCCTTCGCTCCTTGGATGTCATTGTCGATGTGACCAACTATATTTTGCTTGAACTGGGCCAACCCCTGCATGCTTTTGATGTCGACCGGCTCGAAGGGGGGGTTTGTGTGCGTTGGGCCCGGGATGGGGAGTCTCTTCACTTGCTGAATGGTCAGCAGGTGACGCTGGACTCTGAGACGCTGGTGATTGCCGATGACCGGAAGGTTCTGGCTCTGGCCGGAATCATGGGCGGTAGTGATTCAGCGGTGTCTGAGACGACACAGGATATCTTCATCGAATGCGCCTATTTTGAACCTTCCCTGATGATGGGCAAGGCTCGACGCTACGGCCTTAGTACCGATTCTTCTCATCGTTTTGAGCGAGGGGTGAGTTTCGATCTGCAATCGCGAGCACTGGCCCGTGCGACCCAGCTCCTCTTAACACTGGCGGGTGGTCAGGCAGGTCCCGTGGTTGAACGGGTCTCTTTAGAGCATCTCCCTTCACGGCCGCAGATTCTTTTGAGAGCGGAACGCATCGAGAAAATCTTGGGTCTTTCGATTCCTCATGAGCGGGTGATGAAGATTCTTCAAGGTTTGGGGATGACGCCAGAGAGGGATCCCCTCGGATGGCGCGTCACAGCTCCCGCAGCCAGATTCGATATTGCGCTTGAAGCTGACTTGATTGAGGAAGTCGGTCGCGTCTATGGCTACGATCATCTCCCAAGGCGTCAGCCAGTGATTCCGGCAGTCATGCTCCCCATATCGGAGACTCGCTTGACCCTTGATCGGGCCAAGGATCTTTTGGTTGATCGCGGCTATCAAGAGGCCATTACCTATAGCTTTGTTGAGGCGGGTATCCAGCAGCTGATCGACCCTGGGGTTGAGCCTTTAGCCCTCAAAAACCCACTCTCGCAAGAGCTTGCCGTCATGCGGACCAGCCTTTGGCCGGGATTGCTGGATGCGGCGATCAAAAATAGTCATCGTCAACAGGATCGTGTTCGCTTGTTTGAAAGTGGCCTCACCTTCAGGCCTTCTGGCAACGACCTCTCTCAGGAGAAGGTGCTGTCATGGCTGGCGCTGGGTTGCCAAGAGTCTGAACAATGGGGCCTCCCCTCTCGACCGGTCGATTTCTTTGATGTCAAAGAGGATGTCGAGGCACTCGTTGCTTTGACCGGCCGTCTTGAGGAGCTTCGTTTTGTGGCGGTGGAACATCCGGCGCTCCACCCAGGGCAGTCGGCTGAAATCCGACTCGGTGAACATCGTCTCGGATTGATGGGGCTACTTCATCCCGAGATTGAAAAGCGATTGGGCTTTCCATCCCGCGTGTTTCTGGTAGAACTTCTAGATCAAGTCCTCCGAGATCGGCAGTTGCCCCGATTTAGTCGTTTGTCGAAGTTTCCATCGGTCAGAAGGGACTTAGCTCTTTTGGTGGAGCAGAATGTGCCCGTTGAGACGTTACTTGAGACGACCCGCGGAAGTGCCGGGAAGCTCCTTCGAGAGGCTCAGGTTTTTGATGTCTATCAGGGCCCTGGGGTCTTGCCTGGCAAGAAGAGTGTCGCGATCCGTCTGATTTTGCAGGATGAAGCGGAGACCTTAGTAGACACCCTCGTGGATGAGGTCGTAAAGAAGGTTTTGGATGGTTTAACGCAACGTTGCGGCGCTCGTTTGAGGGATTGAGATGGCACTGACCAAAAATGACATGATGGAACGGTTGATTGAAGAGCTGTCATTCAACCGAAAGGATGCGAAGGAACTGGTTGACCAGTTTTTTGAAGAAATTCGGGGTGCTCTGGGGCGTGGGGAGTCGGTTAAATTATCAGGTTTTGGTAATTTTGATCTCCGCGATAAAACAGAGCGTCCCGGTAGGAATCCAAAAACGGGTGAAGAAATCCCCATTACGGCGCGTCGTGTCGTGACCTTCAAATCAGGTCAGAAGCTCAAGACTCAGGTGGAAGCTTTCGAAGGACCCCTCAGTAGCGACTGAGTGGGATATCCGATGTGGGTTCTGATACCGCAAGGATTCATCACTTGCTGGGGTTTGATGACGGGCTGTGCCCGGTGAGGTAGCCGCTTATGATTCACGCTGGCATCGTTGGAGGAACCGGGTATACCGGTGTCGAGTTGCTTCGATTGCTGATCGCGCATCCGAAGGTGACGGTCGCCGCAGTAACGTCTAGAAGCGATGCCGGGACCCGGGTGGATGCCATTTACCCGAATCTTCGTGGTGCGATCGATCTCCTTTTTGTCGAACCGACGGAAGACGCCCTTTTAGGCTGCGACGTCGTCTTTTTCGCCACGCCCAATGGGACGGCCATGCGGATGGTCCAAGGTCTTCTTGATCGTGGCATCCGGGTGGTTGATCTTGCGGCTGATTTTAGGCTCAAGGATCCCGAGGTATGGGCAACCTGGTATGGTGAACCTCATGCCTGCCCGGAGCTCCTGAGTGAGGCTGTCTACGGGCTTCCGGAACTTTGGCGAAGTGAGATTCGAGGGCGCCGCTTAGTGGCTTGCCCTGGTTGTTACCCGACCGCCGTGCAGCTCGCCCTCTATCCCCTCCTGAAAGAGGATCTCATCGTCACCGATCGTCTCATTGCCGATGTCAAATCGGGTGTCAGTGGCGCTGGACGGAAGGCGGAAATTCCCGTCTTGATGAGTGAGACCGGTGAGAGTTTCAAGGCCTATGGGGTCTCAGGTCATCGCCACTGGCCTGAGATTCGGCAAGGACTTGAAGCCATCAGCCAAGGTCCTGTAGGGCTGACCTTCGTGCCGCATCTTGTCCCAATGATTCGGGGCATCCATGCCACGGTCTATGGCGTTTTGAAACAGCCTCAGGTGGATCTTCAGGCACTTTTTGAGCGGACCTACCAGGACGAGGCCTTTGTCGATGTGCTTCCCGCCGGTGCCCATCCCGACACCCGCAACGTGAAGGGCGGAAACCGCTGCCAGATTGCCGTCCATCGTCCGATGGGGGGCGATACCGTGGTGATTTTGGCGGTCATCGATAATCTGGTGAAAGGGGCCTCGGGGCAGGCCATACAAAACATGAATTTGATGTTGGGTTTTGAGGAAACCCTCGGGCTTCAAACCATTGGACTTTATCCCTAGGACTATCATGGACGATCCCGTTGTTTCGACACTGACAACGCTGCGTGACTATGTGCGCTATGCCACCAGCCGATTTACCGAAGCGAAGGTATTTCTGGGGCATGGTACTCAAGCGGCCTTGGATGAGGCGGTCGCGCTGGTATTAGCCGCTCTCCATCTGCCCTTTGATCTGCCGGGTGGGTATTTCGAGGGGCATTTAACGATGCCTGAAAGGGAACGTATCCTTCAGTTGATTGAACGGCGCATCAGTGAGCGTAAGCCACTGTCTTATCTGACCCACGAAGCGGTCTTTGCAGGGCTTTCTTTTTATGTCGATGAGCGGGTTTTGGTGCCGCGATCACCGCTTGCTGAATGGATTGAAGTTGGATTTACTCCTTGGCTTGATCCGGATGCCGTGACCGATGTGCTTGATCTTTGTACCGGCAGCGGCTGTATCGCCATCGCCTCGGCGTTGGCCTTCCAAGAAGCTTCGGTTGATGCCGTCGATATCTCTCAAGATGCCCTCGCCGTGGCCGAAATCAATATTGATCGACATCAGGTGGCCGATCAGGTGCGTGCGATCCAATCTGATCTCTATCACGAACTTTCAGATCGGCGCTATGATCTCATTGTGAGTAATCCGCCTTATGTCAATCAGACCGAATGGTTGGCGCTACCCCCTGAGTTCCATGCCGAACCTCGGCTAGGCCTTGAGTCTGGGAAAGAAGGTCTTGATTGTGTCCACCGAATCCTTAAGGGTGCGGCGCAGCATCTAAAGCCTCTGGGGGTCTTGGTGGTCGAGGTCGGAAGTGCGGCTGGGGCCCTGATCAAGGCTTATCCAGACATTCCCTTCTTTTGGCTCGATTTCGAGCGCGGTGGGGATGGCGTTTTTCTGCTGACCGCCGAGCAGGTCCAAGCGGCCTTTCCAGAATCGTGAAACGAGAATGGCAAGCGTCTTGGCTTTGAGCGGTGGGTTCAGGGTGCACGATGTTGCCCCGCTCTCCTCAGAAGGTCTATTTTTTGACCCTGATGGATCTATCAGGTAAGGGAGTTTTTAATGTCCGGGAATACGATAGGCAGGCTTTTTACGGTGACCTCCTTTGGTGAAAGCCATGGACTTGCTATCGGCTGTATCGTGGATGGGTGTCCTCCCGGCATGGCCTTGTCGGAGACGGATCTTCAAGGGGACCTTGATCGGCGGCGGCCTGGGACTTCTCGCCACACCACCCAGCGCCGGGAGCCAGATGCGGTAAGAATTCTATCGGGCGTCTTTGAAGGGAAGACCACGGGTGCCCCTATTGGCTTGCTGATTGAAAATGTCGATCAAAAGTCCAAGGACTATGGCCCGATTGCAGAGCAGTTTCGGCCGGCCCACGCTGATTATGCCTACCACATGAAGTATGGGATCCGTGATTATCGGGGCGGCGGCCGCTCCTCGGCCCGAGAGACGGCGATGCGGGTTGCAGCAGGAGCGATCGCCAAGAAGTATCTGCTTGAATGTTTCAATGTCAGGGTCCGGGGCTATTTGTCACAGTTGGGGCCGATCAAGGCGGAACGTCTTGATTGGGATACCGTGGAGACCAATCCTTTTTTCTGTCCGGATCCAGAAAAAGTGGATGCCATGGAAGTCTATATGGATGCCTTGAGAAAAGAAGGTGATTCGATCGGCGCGTGTATTCACGTGGTCGCTGATGGCGTCCCGCCGGGCTGGGGCGAACCCATTTTTGATCGCCTGGACGCTGATCTCGCCCATGCCCTGATGAGTATCAATGCCGTCAAGGGGGTCGAAATTGGGGATGGTTTTGATTGTGTTGAGGCAAAGGGAAGTGCCTTTCGCGATGAGATGACCCCAGATGGATTCCTCAGTAATCATGCCGGCGGGATCCTTGGGGGCATCTCATCAGGTCAGAATATTGTGGCTAAGATTGCGCTAAAGCCGACCTCAAGCCTAAGGCTGCCGGGTCGTTCGATCAATGTTCGCGGGGAGCCTGTGGAGGTCATTACGACCGGACGTCACGATCCCTGTGTCGGCATTCGGGCGACCCCGATTGCCGAAGCCATGATGGCCATCGTCTTAATGGATCATGCGCTTCGCCATCGTGGCCAGAACGCCGAAGTGACTGTG
>JBEIRQ010000007.1:0-17527 GCA_040375885.1 Methylococcus sp. | reverse complement strand
TAGCTCGATCACGGAAAGCCCCTAATTCTGAGCGAAACCAAGCTGTTGAAAGTGGGGGCGGTTCAAGCTTTAAAACCTCTGAGGTTTTGGCCTCAGGAGCCGGAATGATCGGAGTATCTTCGGGCGTTTCAGGGGCTAGCAAGGGGGAAGGGTAGACTTCTCGCCAGAACCAGCCGCGGGCCTTATCGCTATAGAAGGGTTGTTCGGTGGCGAGCGACTTAAATGACGCCAGCAGCGAAAAGCCGTGTAAGAAGATTAAAAAGGCATGTGGAATAAGATTCGACATGCCGGTCATTGTGGACCCGCTTGCTTAAGCCTTTCTTCTTGAAGATCACGACATTTGCCAGCAACCTCAGGGGGGACATAATAGTTAATGCCCCCCTAAAAGGATTAGGGTTTATCGAGTAGGCTTTTGGGGAATCGGCAGCTGACCGCATAAGGGCCGCTGTAGGGCTCGCTCATGGAATAGGAAAAACCTGGCGCAATGTTAGGTCGCCCGATCCTACAATCCATTGCGAACGTGGCCAAGGTGTAAGCATCCCCTGGTGAAATCCCCAAAGGTCCCGAGGCATGGTTGATCAATTCGTAGGCGGCGTTCTTCATCGCCGTCATAAGATCCGTAGGGTGAGTCTGATAGCTGACCCAATACTTTGCCGAATCTTGCTTCAATACATCGGGCGATTTGGGAGCCCTCAGTGTCTTAGGAAGTAGGCAGTAGGTTCCATTGACTTCATCGACCACCTCTGAGATTGGACAATCCCAATGCTTCATGAGATAGACCGTCGCGGCGGCATCATCAAGACCATACTTTGCCATGATGAAACGATGCGTCTCCTGAAGGAGTTTCTGCATCGCGGTATTCATGTTGAGATCGTAGCCGATGGTTGCCCAGTTTTTCTTCGTTTCAATGATGGGCCACTCTCCTAATTCCGGACGATCCCGGGTATGGACAAGATCAATGGTGACGTTAAGTTCTGGGTAGGCGGTTTCAAGGGCATCAAGATCAATTTCGCCATTACCCTGAGCGGCATGAGAATCCCCGGTCCAGATCATCGCACCGTCTTCAAAAACGGGAAGATAGGTCGTCGATCCTACCGTCATGACTGGGATATCGAGGTTACCACCCCATGGGCCGGGTTGTTTGGTATCACACCCTTTGGGTTTATTGAGACTGATGCCTGGAATGGGGACGCACCAGCCAGGACTCGTGCTGCTGGTCGCCGAATTGGTCGGGTCGTAGTAGGGGAGATCAATATCCTCTTTAGAACGCGCGACAGCGAGAACCCCAGGGAAAGGCCGCAAAGGGATCGTAATATGGTCGTTAAACTTGGCCGTCATCTTTTCGTTATCAAGGTAATAACTGTCGATGAAAGCGGGTCTTGGATTTGGCCAAATCATCTGAGATACCGTGTCAACGGCTCCCGATGAGAGTAAAGGATATTGAGGAAACAACCCTGCTGAGTCGCCACTGTTATTAGTCGCATAACTAAGCATCCGGATCTTATTGATATGGACAGCCACGAAATCAACCGGCCGCTGACCGAACTGAGGAGCTTTAGCGCCATTCACCTTGATAGGTCCCGTCATGGTGTGGGGGCCACGGCCATTCACCGCCCCATTGATATAGCTCAACTTATCGATCGTGATACCTGGAACGACTTGTCCCCCGCCTGCGACCACCGTTTCAATAGCAACGCTATCACCAGGGGCGATTTCAAGGGCTGGAGCCTCATCCGAGCGATAGTCATAAAACCCCCAAGTCGTGGTGGCGGGTGATGCGGGGAGGATCCACGTGCGGTTCATCCCGCTTTTGATGGTTCTCACCTCCATATTGGGTTGAAAGAGGGGGCCCTTAAACATGACATTTGGAAATGGAATCGGTGCTGGCTGACGGTAGCAAGGCGTACCATTGGTCGATTTGCCGGATGTTTGGTTGCAGGTCTCAAGAGGAACCCATGCAGGCAGCCCGTCATTATCAGGGGTAACGGGTGCCCGTGTGTCGGCGATCGCATTTCCTATAATGCCCAGAAGCAGCATGGGAAGAAGGACACGATTTTTTCTTGGAATTATTCTGACCATTCTTTGGTGCTCCCATACATCGATAGATTATTTTTTGAAAACCATCAAGACCCAGTTGTTTTTAAGTCATTTAAGGGCTTATAGCAACTCTATTCTCTCGGCTCATGGCGATCAATGACCGCGGCAGCAAGACTATTTCCCAATACATTGGTCGCACTTCGTCCCATATCGAGTAAAGGATCAATGCCCAAAATCAACAACAAACCCGCCTCAGGAATTTGAAAATGGGTGAGGGTTGCTGATATCACCAGCAAGGAGGCTCTTGGAACGCCGGCGACGCCCTTACTGGTGATGAGTAACATGAGGAGCATGACCAATTGATCGCTGAGGGGCATGTCGATGCCATAGGCTTCAGCGATAAAAAGGGTCGCAAACGTCATGTACATCATGCTGCCATCGAGATTGAAGGAATAGCCCAAGGGTAAGACCATCCCGACCACCCGCTCCCTGCAGCCAAAGGCTTCAAGTTGACGCATCAAAAGGGGATAGGCGGCTTCGCTGCTCGCCGTTCCAAAGGCAAGCAGCATCGGATCTTTAATCAGTAGAAGCAAATGGCGCACAGAGGCGCCCATGAGCAGCCGTCCGATCAGAATTAAGACCCCCCACAGCATCAGGAGACCACCATAAAATTCGATCATCAAAAGGCCATAGGTCCCCAAAATGCTGATCCCTTGAACCGCGATGACGCTCGCGATGGCTGAGAAGACAGCAAGGGGAGCGATCTTCATGATCATGCCGGTGAGACGGAACATCACCAGAGCCAGCGATTCAAGGAGCGTAAAGAGAGGTTCAGCCGGAGCCCCTAATGAGCCTCCTGCAAGCCCAAATAAGACAGAAAAGACCACGATCTGTAGGATTTCATTATGGGCCAAAGCGTCCGTAATGCTGGCAGGGACCAGATGCTCAAGGAAACCTTCGAAGGAGACAGATTCTGAAGGGCCCTTGATAGTGGTCACCGCCTCTGGAAGGGGGAGGTGGAGCGCGGTGCCAGGATGGAGGAGGTTTACCAGCAGCATGCCGAGACAGAGGCTCAAGAGCGATGCCGAGAGAAACCAGGTCATCGCCCGAAGCCCAATCCGGCCCACTGCAGCCCCCGTCCCCATCTGCCCAACCCCAACAGATAGAGTAGCAAGGACTAATGGACCAATCAGTAGCTTGATTAACCTTAAAAAGAGATCGGTGAAGGCTCTAAGGCCTCTGATCACCACATCCATGGTGGAAGGATCTATGGTCGGTTTGAAGAAACTGAGGCAGGAACCTATAAGGACCCCTAAGAGAACCGCCACAAGGACCCGCCGGGTGATGATCCTGCTGTCTTGAGTGCTATTGTTTGATGACGGCTTGACGTTCATGGAGGGAGGATATTCTGTCCTTGATGATGATGAGAGTGCATGGCATTGATCTGTTCTTCTAGTTCACGGCATCGCTCCTCCCAATAGGCCGTCGTTCCAAACCAGGGGAAGGCTTTCGGAAATGCGGGGTCGTTCCAGCGCCTTGAAATCCACGCGGCATAGTGGATCAGCCTTAAGGTTCTTAGGGCCTCGACGAGATGGAGCTCCCGTCCATTAAAGCTTCTGAAGGTCTCATAGCCCTCCAAGAGAAGGTCGAGATCGAGTTGTTGTTCCCGGCGATTGCCGTTGAGCAGCATCCAAAGATCCTGAACGGCGGGCCCCATCCGGCTGTCATCGAAATCGACCAGCAAGGGGCCATCGATTGACCAGAGGACGTTTCCTGGGTAGGCATCACCATGGAGACGAAGGGATTGGATGGGGCCCGCTTGATCATAAGCTTGCTGGATGGCGACCAGGGCTTCTGAGGAGATCGCCTCATAGTTTTTTAGCGTCTCATTGCCCATGAGACCTAACGTTAGAATGGCGTTTCGAGGTTCGATCCCAAAGGATTCAATATCGATTTTAGGGCGGTGAACATAGGACTTTTGGGCGCCGATGAGATGGACTCTGGCCATCAAGCGCCCCATCCGCTCCACATCATCTGGATCATTTAATTCAGGGGCATACCCCCCTCTTCTTGGAAAAGAAGCGAAACGAAATCCGCCAAAGTGGTGGAGTCGTTCACCCGATTTATTGGGAAGGGCTGTGACCACCGGTAGTTCATCGCTGGCAAGTTCTTCTAGAAACTCAAGTTCCTCTTGAATCGCCTCATCAGACCAGCGCTCTGGCCGATAAAACTTGGTGACGATGAATTCACCGGAATCAAGGCCTACCTGAAAGACACGATTTTCATAGCTATTAAGAGCCAGAAGTCGGCCATCAGGCTCAAAGCCATGGGCTTCAAGGGCACTCAGAATAACGTCTGGGGTGAGACCATCGAAGGGGACAGGACCACCCTCTTGATGGTCGTTGTTGTCATCAGCGGATTCCAATCGATTAAAGGGCATCAGTGGTTCCGCGGGTGGGTTACTTAACGTTGCTTAGACGCCTGTTCAATCAACGCAAGGAGATCGGGTCCGAAACGAGGCGATAGGTGCGCTTCCACCGGGAGATACCAATGGTTTTCACGGGCCAAATGAAAACATTTGACCGCATCTTTTTCTGTCATCAGGAGGGCTTCATCGCCGGCAAAATCGAGATCTTTTTTCGTGTAGCGATAATGATCTGGATAGGTCTTTGTTTTCATGGTGAGACCTTGGGCTTCCAAAAGTCCATAAAAACGATCTGGGTTACCAATTCCCGCCATCGCATGAAGCGGGGCTCCGATAAATCCAACCAGTGGTTTTCGTTGGCAAACATTTTTGAGGTTAGTCGCCAACGCGCCTTTGAGCTCCATCGCATAATCAGCCTCGGGATTTAAGCCGTGATGAACGATCATGTCGACGTCCCGAAGGCGTTCAACGGGTTCTCTTAAGGGGCCAGCTGGGAGCAGGTGGCCATTACCAAAACCTCTTTGACCATCGATTACCGCGATTTCAATATCCCTGATTAATTCATAGTGCTGAAGGCCATCGTCGGTAATCAGGATGTCCACATCATGTGCTTTAAGGAGAGCTTCACCGGCAAGCACCCGTTGCGGATGGACAAAGACGGGACAGCCCGTGCGACGGGCGATGATCACAGGTTCATCTCCCCCCTGAGAAGCGGGGGTCTGAAAGGTAATACCCATAGGCTCGCGTGCAATGTGGCCCCCGTAACCTCGACTAATGATTCCAGGCTTGAAGCCTTTCGACTTCAAAAATTGTGCAAGCCAGATAGTGAGTGGCGTCTTGCCGGTCCCGCCGACGGTTAGATTGCCAACGACGATAACAGGGACTGGTAGCTGTTTGGAAACGATTCGTCCACTCTGATAGGCTTCCTTCATGAGACCGACGCTGTGCCGATACACCTGTTCGATGGGAACCAAGAAGGGATTCGCTTTTTTTTGGCCGTACCAGAGATGATGGGTGAGGCGATGAATAACGTTCGATACAGCCATGGGGTGTTTTTTAGATGGAGTTATTCTCCTACCATCGCCCCTCAACAGGCATTTTGTCAATCTCCATGGAAGTTCTCATCTCTAGACTTAGGTGACATAAGCGTGTGCCGATGAATTTTGAGACTGAAAGAAGGCTTGATAGGAAGCGTTTCTATGGCTTTACAAGAACGCTAGCAGCGCTTTGGATCGGTTTGGTCCTATCCTCTTCTGCCTTTGGATCAGAGGCCTACCCTGAGGAGGTTCAACCAACCGCTGAAACGCTTGATATCACCAACCCAGGTTCCGATTTAGCCAATTTTCCAAATAGCGCCTATACGCTTCCACAAGGGGGGTTCTACCTTGAGACGTCCCCCCTTGGCTATACCTCTGCCTCAAAGCGTACTTCCCCACAATACAACGCAGAATATCTTTTGCGTTATGGCCTCCTTGATGACATGGAGATCCGTCTTTATTCTCAAGGATTCACCGTCCAAGGAAATCCCAATAAAGCCATCGGATTTAGTCCCTTGACCTTCGATAGTAAGATTCATTTCTGGGATCAATGGGAAGATTATCATCTCCCTGCGGCAGGCCTTGAGGTCCTCTTACAAACCGATCTTTTAGGATCGCCTGACTTTAATGGAGGTCTTGAACCGGCTTTCAGCCTCAACTTTGACCAATCTCTTCCTTATGAACTAGAGGTTGAATACAACGTGGGTGCGGCACGTTTTGAAGATCCCCAAAACCTTGATAACAGTATCTGGGATGCGACCTTCTCATGGGCCCTGCAGCGGGCCATGACCGAGGATATTGACGTCTTTATCAATGGTTATTACAACGCCTCGAGTCTTCCAAGAAACACTCGCTATAGCGATAAATTTCAGAGAGTTTGCCCAAGCTACGGCCCTTGTCGCGATGAGCAAAAGATCCGGCAGACAATGAACCCAGGTGCAAAGGAAAAAATGCAGGCCATCGGGATGGGAGGCATTTGGACGATGGATAAACACACGGTCTTTTATACCAATCTCGCCGCTGGGATCTCAACTTCAACCCCAGACTTTACGGGATACATCGGGTTTGCCTGGACCCCCTGAGCGTCAGAGGTTTCTGGGGCTCTAAGTCCTTTCTAGCCTGGCCAGCGCCATCCGTTGATTTCTGGGCTATCTATCCCATGTTCATAGGCATATTCACGGCAGGCAATCTGCTGATTGCGGTAACGCTCTTTGGCGTGGGAGCCTGCGTTTTGGAGGGAGGGCACCCGATCAATGACATCCATGGCCAGACTAAAACGGTCAATTTGGTTTTGAATCGCGAGTTCCAAAGGCGTATTGATATTCCCTTTCTCTTTGTATCCTCGGACATGGAAGTTCCCATGATTGGTTCTTCGGTAGGCGAGGCGATGAATTAGATAGGGATAGCCATGAAAGTTAAAGATGACGGGTTTATCGATGGTAAAGAGGCTATCAAAATCTCGGGTCGACAAGCCGTGTGGATGCTCGTAATCAGGCTGTAACTTAAAGAGATCCACCACATTAATAAAACGGATTTTGAGTGCTTTGAAGTCATTCTTTAGCATCGCTGTGGCTGCGAGCGCTTCTTTGGTTGGGATGTCACCGGCTGAAGCGATGACGACATCCGGCTCTTCCCCCTGATCGTTGCTGGCCCAATCCCAGATGCCGATGCCTTTGGTGCAGTGGGCAATCGCTGAATCCATATCGAGATACTGGAGGTGCGCTTGCTTATCGGCCACAATCACGTTGATGTAGTTTTCACTCCGAAGGCAATGACTGGCAATCGAGAGGAGGCAATTAACATCTGGTGGCAAGTAAATACGGGTGACTTCCGCGCTTTTGTTAACCACGATATCAAGAAATCCCGGATCTTGATGAGTAAACCCGTTGTGATCCTGGCGCCAAACCGTCGATGTAATCAAAAGGTTTAGGGAGGCAACACTGCTTCGCCAAGAGAGCTTATTGCAGATCGCCAGCCATTTCGCGTGCTGATTGAACATGGAATCGATCACATGGACGAAGGATTCATAGGTCGAAAAGAATCCGTGACGCCCCGATAAAAGATAACCCTCCAGCATTCCCTCGAGCGTATGCTCACTGAGCATTTCAATCACTCGCCCATCGACAGCCAACTCGCCGCCATCGGCATCTTCAGGGAAGGTGGCTTCAATCCAAAACTTCTTTGACACGGCGTAGATGTCATGGAGTTTGTTCGAGGTATTCTCATCCGGACCAAAGACCCTGAAGTGAGTCATGTTGGCCGCCATGATATCTCTTAAAAACTGCCCCAAGGGTCGGGTGTTTTCCGCTTCTATAGTGCCTGGCGATGGGAGCTTCGCGCCATAATCTTTGTAGTTGGGCATCTTCAGCGCGCGCTTGAGTCGTCCCCCATTCGTATGAGGGTTAGCACCCATTCGGCGGTCACCCTTAGGGGCCAGTGCCCGGATCATCGCATTCGGAGAACCGTTCTCATCGAAGAGCGTGTCAGGGTCATAGCTTCTCAGCCAGGTTTCAAGTATGGCGAGATGTTCTTCGTTTTTTACGACATCGGTCATCGGAACCTGATGAGCGCGCCAGAAACCTTCAATGTGGTGGTGATCGATGGTTTTGGGGGCAGTCCATCCTTTGGGGCTCCGAAGCACTATCATCGGCCATCGTGGGCGCGTAATGCCCCCCCCATCGCGTGCTTTTTGTTGGATCTCTCTAATCATGGCGATACAGTGATCAAGTGTCGCTGCCATGGCTTGGTGCATCGATTCGGGGTCTGATCCCTCGACGAAGAAAGGCGTCCACCCGGTTCCTTCAAAAAACTGTTGCAATTCTTCATGGGTGATTCGGGCAAGAATCGTTGGATTATTGATCTTGTAGCCATTCAAATTAAGAATCGGAAGCACAACGCCATCACGGGCCGGATTGAGAAACTTGTTAATGTGCCAGGAGGTCGCGAGTGGGCCTGTTTCTGCTTCGCCATCGCCGACCACGGCCGCAACGATCAAGTCGGGATTGTCGAATGCAGCGCCACAGGCATGGGAGAGGACATAACCCAACTCACCGCCCTCATGAATAGATCCGGGTGTTTCTGGGGTGCAGTGGCTGCCGATGCCGCCTGGAAAGGAGAATTGACGAAAAAAGGCCAACAAGCCTTCCTCATCGAGTGATTTATCTGGATAGATCTCGGAGTAACTCCCTTCAAGGTAGACCGGACCTAATACACCCGGTGCACCATGTCCTGGCCCTGCAAGAAAGATGACATCAAGGTCATTGGCGTTAATGACCCGATTGAGATGGGTCCAGGTAAAGGACAGGGCAGGGCTTGCACCCCAATGGCCCAAAAGGCGATTCTTAATGTGTTCAGGCTTCAAAGGTTCCTTGAGGAGCGCGTTTTCCCTTAAATAGATCATCCCCAAGGCAAGATAATTACAAGCGCGCCAAAAAGCGTCCACCTGAGCGAGAAGCCCCGTATCAAGTGGAGTCCCTGAAACAGTGGATCGTGCTGGACCGAAACTACTGATGTTGTTTGGGTCCTTGATGTGTTGAGAGTCTTTCATACGGGATTAAGTCCTGTCATGGGCGGTGATGAGATGAAGCGTTCCTGTATCGATATGCCTCACTATAAACCTCGATGAAGAGTTTCGTGTGACGCTTTGATGATGACTTTGATAGGGGGGTGATCTAGTCTTGAGGAGGAGAGGGATGGGTCATGAAGCTTAAGGTTTCAAGAACTAGCAAGTCGGCGTAGGATGGTACTGCCTTTATAACAACCAATAAATATGGGGAAACCTTGATGCGTTTTCAACGATTAAAGACATGTGTTGGGTCTCTCGCTCTCATTGCTTTGCCCGCTTGCCAGACGTTGCCGCTACAGAATTTTGACAACGCTCCGATTCATCTGGCGAATAATCATGAAACGCTCAAGGATGTTGAAAAGGCCATCATTCGTGCGGGTACCCGCCTTGGATGGCAAATCAGAACGATTAAGCCGGGGCAGATTAATGCCAAGCTCTATGAAGAAGATCAGATGGCTGAAGTCACGATTGATTACAGTTTAAGCCTCTACAATATCCATTATCTCAATAGCGAAAACCTTCGCTATAGCGCTCAGCCTGGAAGTCCTGCGATGATTTACAAGGACTACAATGACTGGGTTCAAGCGCTTGATCGGGGCATCCGACAGGAACTGCTCAATCATCCTTCATAATTCTCCTGCGCCGAGGCTTATCTTTAGGCTTCGTCGAATCTTGAGTCCCTCCGTGAATTCATCGGAGAAGCCCCATTGGATCACCGAACATCTCCCCGTCGAACGAACCTTACTGCGTTGGCCGAGGCAGGTCGCGTCGCTCGTCAACGGCTCCCTAGAAAAAATCTCGGGATCTGGGATAAAAAGTCCTCCCAAAGAGACCCCTTAAAGCTTCTAGAACAACAAGAGTCGACCCGGGTACCTGAGCTGATTCCTTTAAGGCACCATCGGATGGCGGTTAGTCCCTTCGCCTTCTACCGCGGGTCTGCCATCGTCATGGCGCATGATCTTGGCCACCAAAGACCCCATTCAGGCCTTTATGTTCAACTCTCAGGGGATGCACACCTCGCGAACTTTGGACTGTTTGCAGCACCCGATCGGACGGTGGTTTTCGATATCAACGATTTTGATGAAACTCATGAGGGCCCTTTTGAGTGGGACGTTTTGAGATTATCGACGTCCTTTTTGTTGGCGAGTGACGAAAATGCTCTTTCTGAGCGGGTCTCTAGAGAGATTGCTTTCATTGCGGCCAAGACTTACCGACACGCCATGCTTCAATATGCATCGATGCATGAGATTGACATTTGGTATCAGCGATTTGATGAAGCGTGGCTAGAAAACCTGATTTGTAATCTCCATGGGAAGGCGGCGGTTGAAAGAATTCGGCGTTATGTGGCGAAGGCAAGGGCTAGTAACCGTTGGTCTGCGGTTGAAAAACTAACGGAAACCTTGAATGGGCACCCGCGTTTTTTGGATCTGCCACCTTTACTGACGAGGATCCCCCTTCATCATGAGGCCCAACGAGCACTGAATGAACTTTTTGATCGCTATGCCGACACCTTATCAGGTGGCGGGCGTGCGCTCCTTTCTCGCTACCAACTAGTGGATGCTGCTCATAAGGTCGTCGGCGTGGGGAGTGTCGGATTACTGGCCTATGTCTATCTTCTAAAGGGCTACCATTCAGACGACCTTTTAGTCTTACAGGCTAAAGAGGCTGTTGCCTCAGTCATAGCGCCCTTTAGCCCCACTCCCTGTCTTGAGGAAGCCGGACGGCGGGTGGTTCAGGGGCAACGCTTGATGCAGGCCCAAACGGATCTTTTTCTGGGTTGGTTAAAAGGGCCTTTGGGCCGAACGTTCTATGTTCGTCAACTCCGCAACATGAAATGGTCACCCGACATTGATCGGATGGATGAAGAAGAGTTGATCTCCTACGCGCACCTTTGTGGGCGGACGCTCGCGAGAGCCCACGCGAGGTCAGGCCGATCAGTCTCCATTGCTGCCTACCTGGGTAAAAGTGAAAAATTTGAAGAGGCGGTCGCCACTTTTGCGGAACGCTATGGCCGCCAGGTGAAGACGGATCATGAAGCTTTTAGAATGGCTATTAAAATGGGCACACTGCCAGAATCAGGGGGTCATTTTGGTCTTCCCAATTTCAAAGTGTCAGCACGCGGTATTGAGCCAGTGATTCAGCCCAAAACGCTGAGTACCTGAAGAAGAGATCTTCTTTAAGCGTTTGGATCTCAGAAGAGAAGAGCGGGCCGATTAACCTGATCTCACGTCCCAGCGTTTTTCGACCTCATGAATAAAACCATCGACAAATCCATTGTCATGAAAGCGGTCAGCGTAACTTTCGATAAGGTTTGAGTGCCAATGGATATTTAATGAGCAGTCACACGTCCTTGGATCGTGCCAATCACGTTCCTTGCTCACCACAAGAACCTCACAGCCTGAGATCACGGCTTCTCGCAAGACATTACTATAGTGATCATATGAATAGAGCGTCCTGCAGCGCCGAAGGCTATCTCCTAGGTTCTGCATGTTCTTAGCTACTTTTTCAAGTGGAATTGTTTTAACACCCACCGGAAGAGGAAACTCTTGTTTGAGAGAATGTCCTTTGTGCGTGAATGATAGTGACAGTGTTTTTGGGATCGATGGATCCGGATAGATAGCCTCGGGATCGATCAAACCGAACCAAATCACTCGCTCAGGTCCTAGTGTTTCTCCGGCGGCAATGCTTGCAATGGCAAGTTTATTTGCATCGTAGACGAATACCATCTCCCCTGAGGGATAAGAGATATCCCCCCCCAAAAGCCCAGGATCATTCATGACCCAGCGGATGATTTTTTGAGCCTTCAGTGGATTCCCTGTCACCACCTCGGGGTAGATCACAATGCTGTGTGATGCGGATCCACAATAAAAAGGGGTTATCCAGCTTTTGGGTGGATGACCCGACCCTTTGATCGCGGCTGAAAAACCTCGGGCATTTAGATGATGGCAGAGGCGATAGAGGGCCCTAACCCCAGAGCTTCTGTGGGAGTAGCGAGGCGCCCAAATGAGAAAGGTAGGAGGACCTTTCTCTCCTAGGAATGGAAGGAATCGAGGCAGCATGTCAATATGACGGACCGCGATAGGCCGGAAAGTAGCTTGGGTGCATCCCACGTTGCGCACAAAGAGCTTGATAGGTGGGAAGCGCGTTAATACGCCTCAATAGATAAACAGGTTCCATGTGATTGGCCCATCGGGCCTTGAAGATCCGCAATCCCTCACTAGCACCCGCAGGCATCCCACCGGTCATTAGTCGTAACTGATGCGCTAAGGCATAGTCTTGCAGTCCTTTCATAAGGAGATAGGACGCATTCCAGCCTAGCCCTTCGGGGGTGAACACCATATGGAGAATCTGGAGGACATCTCCAAACACAACGCCGCAAGCCATCGCACCGATGCTAGCATCATCGCGGACTCTGAAGAAGATGCCATCGCTCAATGCTGCGATACTTTCAAAGTGCTCAAGACTGAAATCAATATAGGTTTCCTTAAGACCACGACGTTGTATGAGGTCTCGGTATAAAGGAGTGAAGGCCAGCTGGTCTTCATGTTCGAAAACCTGTTCAAAGATCGCCCTCTGCTCTACTTTTGCTAAACGCTTCCTCGCTCGGCTACTGAGGCGCGGAATAGGGCGCTTTGGATCAAAGACATAGTGGTCTTTCAAAAAAACAGGGTCAAGACCACTCCCTTTTGGAATGAAGCCAGGCTGAGTGACGACAGTCAGCGTCACTAAATCCTGAAAATCATCTTTAAGGGCGTCTAGCATGGATTTATTTTCAATATGAAGATAGGGCCATGGACCGACGCCATCGACATAGGGCGTGCCCTCAATGGAGCGTTTTAGTAGGTAAAAATGGCCTGAAATATGAGGTTTTGGTGAGCCTATCGTTGAAAGTCCCTTGATGTAGGTGTCGGCATGAAAGGGGCAAAGGCTCTTCATGTGGTTGGCTTTAAGGAAGGTCAATAGGAAAAAGTGACTGGTTCTTGGTTTAATAGAACCAAGGCCTCCTTATGAGGCATGGGTTGGATGTGTTCAAGCTCACCAAGGCACCTGATCCTGACTCATGGAAAGGGAATCAGAGGGCTTTTTTGTCATTGAGAGGATGGCGGGGATCGATACGCGAGAGGTGGGCCTTAGGAATTCCTCAAGAGACATGCTACTCGAGGGGGGGTGAAGGCCGCCTGAGCGATACAGGCGGCCTTCCCTAGAAGGTTTTGGGGCAGATAGACTTAGCTGCCACCACCAAACTTCGGTCCACCGGACTTCTTCATGTCGCGCATGGACTCCTCAACCATTTGGGTCGCTCCAGCAAGATCACCGGACTTCGAGGCCTCAAGGGCACGCTTCAATTTTCCAGTAATACGCTGCTGAGCGGCTGAATCAAGCTTCGCTCGGGCTTCCGTCAGGGCCGCTTCGGCTTCTGTTTGAAAGACAGCAGCATTACCGGCCTTACCCGCATCAACGGCCTTTTGCGCTGGTATAGCCAGCGAAGACAGGTCCTCATTCATCGGGCCGCCAGCAGCAAGGGTGACACCGTTAAAGGCGACAGACAAAATGAAGGCTGACAGAGCAATTGGTAGTTTCATTAGAAATGTCCTAGTGGTGAGCCCTTTGATAAATCGGGCCGAAACAAGATCAAGGCAGTATTTAGGCAATAAAAAAAACAGCCATTTGGCTGCTTGCCGAACGTCCGACTATTTTACTATGAAATAGTTCTCGAATTTTCAGAATAAAATGGAATTTCCCGTTGCAAGGGGATTAATTCTTTCTCAAAGTAAAGCTATTAACTCCTTCTTCTAGCGTATTGATCGCTGTTTCAAGGCTGTCGGTCACAAGGGCACTTTCTTCGAGCGCCGCGGCTGAAATTCGGACACTTTCTTTGAGGACCGTCATCGAATCTCTTATTTCCTTTGCCCCAGCGGACTGGGAGCGCATGCCTTCGTAGACCACGTCAAAGGCGGGTATGAGGTTTTGGATCTGCGCGATGATCTGATTGAACTGATCAGAGATGGTTTCGGTATCGGCAACACTCACCTGAACCTGTTGAGTGAATCGGTCCATTTCACGAACCCCCGTCGTCACCGAATCCTGCATCTCATCAACCATTTGCTCAATATCGAGCGTTGCCTGAGCCGTTTGGTCCGCGAGGCGGCGTATTTCGCGCGCAAGGACTGCAAATCCCAAACCGTAATCTCCTGCCTTTTCGGCTTCAATGGACGCATTGAGTGATAGAAGATTGGTTTGATCGGCAATGCGTGTAATGGTGGTAGTCACGCCACTGATCGTATTCGCTTTTTCGGTAATGAGTGATAGGCGATGTGAGATACCTTGAGTGGCCGTTCCAAGACCCCGCATGACGGCTTCAAGACTTTCAAGGGATGTTTGGCCACTGCCTGCTAGTTCCGCGGTGACGTCAGCGCCTGAAGAGATGTTGCCCATCGTCTTTAAGAGTTCCTCAGACGTGGCCGTAATCTCTTGGGTTGCCGCAGCGATTTGAAGGGTTGTTGTGCTGAGCTGCTTGATTTCCTGGCGCTGACTATGGGTCATCCTTGAGAGCCTCTCACCCGTCTCAAGAAGTGTCTCCGTGGAGGCACGCACTTGGCCAATCAACTTATTGAGGTAATCGACCATCCTGGCCAGGGCTGACAGAAGTTTTCCTGTTTCACCGTTGTCGCGGGAGGTTAATTGAACGGAGAGATCGCCCGATGCCACCTGTTCGGTTGCTTTGACCGCTTCATCGATCGGTTTGACGATACGCCTTGTGAGACCTGCAACTAAAAGAGCACCAAATAATAATGAGATCCCCCCGGTCACCATGGCAATGGTTGACTCTTGATCCAGCAGCTTATTCATCCGGTCGGTGGACATATGGATCAAAATTGCGCCCGTGGCTATGGGGTCCCGAATAAAAGGGGCCTTACCCGCAGTGCTTTTTCCAATCGAATGATTTTCGGTGTTAACAATGTCACTTAAAGGCGCGGCAATTGCGATATGTCGGGGATCAAGCCTTGTGCTGGGACGGTTCTGGCTGATCGCCTCCTTCAGAATAAGGCGATCGGCTTCATCGATCTCCCCCATCAAAGGGTCATTGTTTTCATCGGCGAAACTTTTGGTCTCAAGGCTCTGGTTCACCACCCACACGCGGTCAATCGAATCTTCAAGAACAACATTCTCTAAAAGGGCTTGGACGCCCATGGTGTCCTGGAGCTCCTTAAGATCATCCCCAGCCATACCGACCTGAACGATTCGTGGATGATCAACGCCGGGGACGCCGACATATTTAAAAAGACGCCCGTCTCGGTCTCTTCGCTTCGTCGGTAGAGTAACTGACACGTCCTGGGTTGCTTTTAAGAGTGGCCAGAACGCCTGTGCTTCATGATCTCTCAAGGGATCGATCTGATTTTTGAAGCGATCGGCGGGAAGATTACTCAGCGTTGTCTTTCCGGTTTGATCAGAAATCAGTACTTCCCCAAGCAGATCAGGATTTACCATATTTCTGAGTCGATCATTGATGGTGGCTGAAGGCATCTTGCAAGATTCCGCCACCGCCACATAGTTTGAAAGTATGCGCGCTGTGACAATCAAGTGATTAGCCGACATCTCCTCAGTGCCTTCCTCGACACTTTGGCTCACCTCAATGGTCCTAAGAAGGACGTTCGCCAAAATTTGGCCATCCTGGCTCGCTTGCTCTAGAGCCGTACGTTTCGCAAAGTGGCTGAGCCCGAAAACGGAGACCGCGACCGACACGGTAAGGAGCGGGAGGACCACCAATAAAAGGCGTTGCTTAAGGTTCATCGAAGAGGATGAGGATGGTATCTAAACAAGTTCAGTTTCTCACGGCATTGTCCCACTCGCCATCCCACGGGTCCATCGTGATGGCCGTTCATCCTTGATGGGAACCCTTCATAGGCCTTTGGGGTCTTAACCATTCACCTTATCAGGTAGCACAGAGGTTTTCTTTCTGTTGATCGAAAAAAAACAACAATAATGGGTGGAATCAAGTTTATGAAAATTGGCCATATTCTCTTGCTTTGTCTGGCTTCCGCTGTTCTTGGCGATGCCTTTCTTTTGAAGCACAATCGGAACGGTGAAGATGATTGGGCGCTTTGGCGTGATGCCCATCACTGTACTCCTTTGATGGAAACGGATGGCAGCAATCGGGCGGGGTATCGTTGTGATGATGGACAAGTCCATTACCGCTGGCGACAAATGCGCTGACGTTCTTACCCTCTTTATTCGTTTGTATCGGCTTAATAACCAAATGACAAAACGGAATGAATTCTTGATTTATTTATTCTGAATTGGACCTTCCTACGGTTACGTCTTAAGTTAGCTCCCTGTCTTATCTAGATTTTTTGCTGACCCGCCACGGGTTCACTTTCATTCTGGTTTGGCAGGGATGGGGTTTGGTTGATGCTCTAAGAATAGCTTTGATCACCCTTTTTATTTCTTAGTCCGGCCTCGGCTGGTCGATGACCTTATGGGGTTCTATGATGAAAAAACAAATCTATTGGATTGGTGTTTTCCTGATGATCGTATCGGGCTCTTCTTTTTCTGCGTGCCGCGATATCAGTTTCGAAAACCTTAATGCTGCCTTACAGAAAGCCGTTGCTGCCGGGAAATTGACCGGTGGCTATGGCCTCAATATGTGGGCGACGGTCGTTGATGAAACGGGGACTGTTTGTTGGGTGACGACCAGCGGAACGCCTGGAGCCAGCGCGGGCAACAACGAATGGTTAGGAAGCCGAGTGATTTCAGCGCAAAAGGCGAATACGGCCAATGCCTTCAGTCTCGATGGTTATGCCATTTCGACGGCGAATCTTTATAGCGCTGTTCAGCCTGGCGGGAGCCTATTCGGGCTTCAAGAGAGTAATCCAGTGAATGCAGCCGTGGCTTACGCGGGTAACCCCGCTTTCTATGGCACCCAAAAAGACCCTCTGAAAGGCAAAAAAATTGGCGGTATTAATGTCTTTGGCGGTGGCCTCGCCCTTTATCAGGGCGGTAAAAAGA
The DNA here is from genome assembly GCA_040375885.1 of Methylococcus sp. Lineage (GTDB taxonomy): Bacteria > Pseudomonadota > Gammaproteobacteria > Methylococcales > Methylococcaceae > UBA6136. The sequence continues at coordinate 456 of JBEIRQ010000007.1, read as the reverse complement.
TTGGCGCTCTCGGTGTTTCAGGTGATACATCCTGCAGAGATCATGCTTTTGCTTGGCAGATTCGAACCGCTCTTAATCTTTTACCGGGTGGCAATGGGATCACCACCGTTAATCTCAATGCGGCTGGCGTGCAACAGACGCCTTTGGTGGGCGCCAAGTTGGGTGATGAAATGATCTTAGGAACACCCAATGACACAGAAGCCAGTTACTGGAACAGTTGGTCGCAACCGCTTTGTCCAAACTCCATTGACGCGATCAAAGCCCCCAGCAATGGGACTTTAACCACGCTGAAGTAAACCCTCTTTATAGATCAATCGGTAACGGGCCAATCCCTTGCCTTCCAATATCCCCCTCAGGCTCAAAGTGCCCGGGGGGATTTTTCTGGATGGAATCTGATGGTCTTTGTGGTGGTTTGATTGATGGATTTCTTCACGTTTTAATAGACGAAAGAGAGAG